>CAMZLT010000136.1 GCA_947311745.1 uncultured Flavobacteriaceae bacterium
ATTTCTTGCTTTATTATCTTTGCGTGTTTTGTAACGGCTTCTTTTTTTAATTTTTCCACTTGTTCTTGGGTAAGCCTATCCATTTGATAATCTTTCTCTAGCTTGCGAATTTCTTTTTTCAAAAGCATGCGTCCGCTAGCTGTAATAGAATCCATTTTCCTAGCGATTTCTTTTGTTTTGAGTTCTAAAGTATCTTGTGCAAAAATGCTTTGCATCATTGTTAATAGTACAATTATCGTGTATATTAGTATTCGTGTCATTTTATTTAATTTTTAGTTTTTATTTCTAGATAAATATGTATTAACAGTTCGCGTACCTTTTAATAATTTGTCTAATAACCTTGTTTTAATTGGTTTATTTATTTCGTTTTCTAAAGAATATAATAATTGGTTGTTTTTAATTTTTAAGCTTGGTTTAGCTGTGTCTTTTTTAGCCATTTCTAAATTAACGGCACTTATAAGCAATTGATTTAATTCTGCATCAGAAGTAAATACTTTCTTTTTAACTGCATTTGTTGCAATAATACCTTTCGATATAGAATTAGTTTTAGGAATTGCTATTTCTTTTCCCTTTACAGGAAGTGCATTGTCGTTATCCACAACCTTTTTTACCTTACTCAACAAAATTGGTCTTAAATTAGCGGTGTTTTTTTGAGAAAAACCATCTTTTTTAACTGCATTTTTTAGTACATTTTTTTTCTTTTTTACAGCAATTTTTTGGTGAATCGTTTTTGGTGTTTTTGAATTTTTATTTTTTTGTGGTGTTAGAACTTCTTTTTTAGTCGAAATAGCGGTTATTTCGGTTTTTGGCTCTAGGTTTTCAAATTTTAGTTTTGGTGTTTCTTTAGTAATAAGTTCTTTTTGCGTTTTTTTAGTTTTGGATGGATTGATAAAAACATACAATCCTAAAAATAAGCCAACAAAAATACTTGCGTATGCTAAATATTTAAAAAATATAGATTTCCGTATAGTTTCAGCTGTATCTAATTGAGCTTCTAATACCTTCCAAGCATTTGCACTTGGTTGAATTTCTCTATTACGGAAAGCATTTTTTATGTTATTTTCTATGTTATTTTCCATAATGCAATTTGTTTAATTCAATTTGTTTTTGTAGCTGTTGTTTTGCTTTTCGGTAGCGTAATTTTGATGCATTTATACTAATATTTAGCATTTCGGCTATTTCTTTGTGTTTGTATTCTTCGATAACATATAGGTTAAAAACAATTTTTAAATCGGTTTTTAAATTATCTATTATATTTTGAAGGTAATCAATATTAAGTGTTTTTTCAACTCCCTCTTGTTCGATACATTTTTCTGTAAATGTGCTTTCTTCCTCAACTAAAAAAATATTTTTCTTTACTCGTAAAAAGGAAATACATTCGTTTACCATAATACGTCTAATCCATCCTTCAAAATTACCAGAACCATTGTACGAATTTATTTTAGTAAAAACTTTTAAAAACCCGTTAAGCATTATTTCTTCGGCTTGTTGTAAATCTTTTATATACTGTCTGCAAACACCTAACATTTTTGGCGAATAAAACGCAAATACTTTATTTTGCATTTCTCTATCCTTAGCTTGTAATCGTTTTACCGCTTTTTTGTTGCTTAGATTTACGTTTTTATGTAATGAAATTATTTTCACTCAATTAGTTTTCTATTTATATAGACGAGATAGTTTTAAAAAAGTTTCTAAAAAATAAAAACCCTACAAACTTATGTTTGTAGGGTTTTTATTTTTTAGAAAAATTCTTTCTTAATTTCCTGTTACTGTAACATTATCAATTTGGAAAGTAGTGGTTACTCCACCATCTTCTCCTACATATTTAAAGGCAAAATAAACATCACCATCTAAACAAGAAACATTAATATCTCCAGCAGATTGAAAAGTGCCATATCCACTTGAAGGACCTGTTGGTAAAGTAACATTATCTATTAATTGCCAAGTTGCTGTTTGCACATCACCAGTAAAATCAGTAGATGCATATACGCTTAAAGCAGCACCTCTATAATATCCTACATTTACATCAAAAGTAAACGATTCGTCAGTAGAGCCGTCTAAATTAATAGCAGGAGTTACTAACCAAGCTTCTAAAGGATTTTCATTAGAATTATATGCTCCTAATTGCATGTATTTATTACCGCTAAATGTTTTATCAATCCAAATATGTGTACCTCCGTTTACATTAACATTTGTCCAACCTAAAGGAATTAAGTCTGCTTCATCTGAAATTCCTTCAAAATTTTCACTAAAAATTGTATTTGCACCAGCAACGGCAGTTCCACAATCTAAAATTATTGGGTCGCATCGTGCATCGTCATTTGTTAAAATATCTGCTGTACTGCTTAATTTTAACACATAATTATCATCGCCATAATCTCTACTTAAAATACCAGAAACATCAAATTTCTTAGATGGTAAAGGTGTATCGCCATAAGCAGCAAAAGAACTAGTTTCTAATTTAATAGTAGATTCATCACTACAAAACACAATTGTTCTTGCTGTATCATAGCTGTCGTTTGGATCTACAAAAGGTAAACCTGTAACGGTTAAATCGAATTGTGCATCTTTTAATTGAATGTATTTTCCTAACATAGCATTATTAACTTGCGATGAAGCAGTTACCTCTATAGGAACAATAACTTCGTTAGTACACGTTCTGTGAATATTTGCATCTGCAACATTTTCTCTAATGTTACTAAGTCCGTTTATATTTTCGCCAATGGTAAGTTCGCCATGACTTTTATCAATAGAAAGACCGTTTAATTTAATAAGTAATTTGGTTCCGATTGGATATTTTGTATATAATCCTCGCACATCAATTGCTAATTTTACAGCATACATTGGATTTTCAGGTGCGTCTTGAATAAATAGTTCTTTGTAAAAATTACCTTTTAAATCGCTAGAAGTTACATAACCTTCAAAATAGACAGCATCTGCATCCATATCAGCAAAATCAGAAATACTTCCTGTGTAGTTTGCTACAACATTTTGAAAAGAAGTAATTGAGGCAGCAGGAATATTTTCCAGAAAAGCGTCATTACATTCTACATGTGGCGTGTCAAAATTATCGTCTTTAACACAAGCAGTAAAAGTAGTTACTATAAAAAGTAAACTTACTGCTAATTTTAAAATAGATTTTGTTTTATACATATTATTATTTTTTAAATTCATTTTTATATTATTGTTCATAGTTGTTTTTTAAAATCTTAAATAAACATTTAAGTAATAAGTTGTTTGATTTCCGTACCAATATTTAGGGCCAAAAGTTGGTGTTTCTAAATTGTTTTGTTGTTGTAATCTAACAAAGTTTGCACTTCGTGCTTGTTGAAACCCTCCTGTTTTATAAACTTCACCTAAAATATTACTAACGTTTGCAAAAAGACCTATATATTTATCGCCAATTTTCCAAGATTTCCCTCCAACGGCATTTAATAAAAAGGCAGCATCAAATTTTTCTTGCGTTAAAATTTCATCCACTTCTGTTTGGGTAACAGTATTTCCTGTTTCTGGGTTTATTAGTGGCAAACCATCAATATCTTTCCAAAAATTGTTGGTACGCAATACAGGTGAAACATCTAAATAATTTTGTGCCATATAATTTGCATTTACACCAAACCACCAGTAGTTAGGGTCTCGGTATTCAAAACCTAATGAGTACGCTTGTCTTGGTGTTCCTGCAACATTTATATTTTTAATGAAAGCAGTGCCCAAATCATTAAATCCATTGGCAAAATCTTCATTATCTGATGTTAAATATAAATTTGCATTATCGCTATATTTATATTCTCCAACAGCAGCAACTCCTGTAAGTTTTATAGTTGGTGTTACCTGTACTTCCATACCAAATTCGATACCTTTATGTGTTTTTTCGATTCCTGTAACACTTTCGCCAACAAAATCTTCATTATCACCACCTTGTGAGCCAATACCTTGTGCAAAATAAAAAGAAGTTTCAATCGCATCTTTAAAGATTGTATTATAAGCAGTCAATCGCATTTTAACACCTGGAGCTCGATAATTATAATTTACATCAAAAGAAGTTACTTTTTGACTTTTTAAATCTGGAATAACAGAATTATTAACTCGTGCATTTGCAAAAGTATTTCGTAAATTAGGAGCAATAGAACTAAATCCTGCATTTGCACTTAACAAATGACGTCCTGATAATTTATAGGTAATACCTCCTTTAAAACTAGCATCATTAAACGATAATTTTTCGCTTTTTCCAAAAGAATTATCGGC
This sequence comes from uncultured Flavobacteriaceae bacterium, assembly GCA_947311745.1. GTDB lineage: Bacteria > Bacteroidota > Bacteroidia > Flavobacteriales > Flavobacteriaceae > S010-17. The sequence continues at coordinate 4,246 of CAMZLT010000136.1, forward strand.
ATACGAACCATTTTTATATAAGCCTTCTCTTTGGTGTGCCGTTGTGGCATATTTACCTGCAACAAAAAAATCTACTTTATCGTAAGCAAATTGAGCTTGTACAAAAGCATCCATAGTTGTAGAGGATAATTTATAATTGTATAAAAATGTATCTCCTTCAGCAACTTGTCTATTAGGATTGTTTAGATCGTTTTGTTCAGCATCACCAGAATTATATTGGTCTAAATCGGTAAAATATTGTGCACCTAATAAATCTAACATATTTCCGAAATTATCCGAATCCAATTTGCTATAATTAACTCTACCGTTTAAAGTAATATTATCGGTTAATTCCGTTGTCAAATTGGTATTTGCAGAAAGTGTTGTGTCATCATTTCTATCTTCGTATTGGTAGTATGCTGCATTTCCACCAATGGCAGTATTTGCATCGTATAAATCTCTCCAATTTATTTGTCCGTAATTATTAAAAGCGGTTAATTTATCGTAATATTCTACATAATTAGGTCCTGCAGGATGCGATAAAGCATAACTTGGGAGTTTTTGATAATAGGTAGGGTCTGGATTTAAAGCTTTATAATAACCAATTCTACTATTACCTAAACTTCCTGTTTGGTAACCAATATTGGTATTTAAAGAGGTTTTACTACTAATAGTCCAATAATGACTTAAAATAAACAACGGTTCTTTAATTTCTTTGATTCTAGAGTTTCTACTATCAACACCTTGTTTCCCCCAATATGAGTTGTATCTTAATCCTTTCAAATCATATACTTCTTGTGTATTTGGAGAGGATTTTCCTCTACGATTAGGAGTGTATAATGCTGTTAAATTTATACTGTGCTTGTCGTTTATTTTCTTTTCGGTTGATAAGAAAAAGGACATTGCGTTATAGGTACTACCTTCAAAATATCCTTCTTTAGCAAAACGACCAGAAGCCGAAACGCTAAAAGCCCAACCTTTACTACTAACACCTGTATTATGAGTTGCCATAATTCTACCAGTATAACTACGATTAGACGAAGCAAAGGAAACACGACTTCCTGCACGTTGTTGCGAAGCTCTAGTATTAAACGAAGTAGAACCTAAAATCCCTCCAAACGTTTTATCAGCAGGAGCAAGTCCGTTAGAAAACTCTTGGTTACGTAATACATCGTTAAGTCCTCCCCAATCGGACCATTGCGGTCTTCCTGTAGCAACTTTATTCATTCTAATTCCGTTCATTAAAACCGTTGCGTGTTCAGAATCATAACCTCTAGTTCGAAACCAAGGAAAGTTAAAAGCAGCAGCTCTAGTAAACACATCTTTTGAGGATTGCAATAATCCTGAAGTGTTATCCGCACTACCTTCATCATCTGAAAGTTCATCATCTGACAAAGTGATTTCACTAAAATCACCAGCTTCGTTAATATCTTCAAAAAGAGTAATTTCACCTAAATCAACGACCTTATCCGCAATAGAAACAGGAAATAATTGTTTTTCATAACCAGCAAGGTAAATTACAACAATCCGTTTTCCTTTAGGAACATTACTTAAAACAAAGGTACCATTTACACCTGTTTTTTGTGTAATATCTACTCCTTGTACAGAAACCTCAACGTTAGCCATTGCTTTTTCTGTCTCGGCATTAATGACCTTTCCTTTTACGGTTTGGGCATACATTCCTAAAACAGAAAAAACACCAAGTAAGGATACAATAAAATATTTTTTCATAAGTATATTTAAAATTTGTTTTGATTATG
>CAMZLT010000137.1 GCA_947311745.1 uncultured Flavobacteriaceae bacterium
TAAATAATCACTACCAGCAAATAACGCTTGACTAGTAGATCGAGCAGGATTTACCGAAGTATTTGTAATAGGAATACTTATTAAATGAATTAAAGTGAGCCCTAAACCAATAGCGATCGGAGCAAATCCTTTAGGTGCTTTTACACTTGTACTACCTAAAATGATTAGTAAAAAAAACATAGTTAACAAAAATTCAGCAATAAAAGCAGATTGCATACTAAATTTTCCTGGTGATAACTCACCATAACCATTCGCTGCAAAACCATCGATTCCGTTAAAATCTCCTTTGCCAGAAATAATTAAATACAGCAAACCTGCTGCAACAATTCCACCAAAAACTTGTGCTAAAATGTAGCCAAGTAAATCTTTTGTTTCAAATTTCCCTCCTGCCCAAAGACCAAAAGAAACTGCTGGATTAAAATGTCCGCCAGAAATATGACCAACAGCATAAGCCATTGTCAAAACGGTTAAACCAAAAGCTAAAGAAACACCTACGAATCCAATACCTAAATCTGGAAATGCTGCTGCAAAAATTGCACTACCACAACCTCCAAATACCAACCAAAATGTGCCGAAAAATTCGGCGAATAATTTTTTCATTTTTCTATAATTTTTTAAGTTAATTTGCCTTAAAGTTAAGTAAAATATTTTAAATGTCTTTTTTTAACTATTTTAAGACGCTAAAAAATTTATAAATTGTACTTTTGTAGTCTAATTTTAATACAAAAAAAATGTTAAAACTTATATTAATTTCTGTTGGCTTATTAGGTATCGGAATTGCTGGTCTTGCTATTAAAATTTGGGCAAAAAAAGACGGACAATTCGACGGAACTTGTGCTGGAAAAAATGTACGAATGAAACAAGAGGGTATCACCTGTGGTTGCGGAAATGAAAATGGTTGTAGTACAAACTTAGACAACATTACAGAATAATACTAACCTAAAAGCAAATTTTGATTGTATATTTACAAATTATATTTATATCTGTTGTTTGCATACAGCTCTTATATTATTTTTTTATTTTTTCACGATTTGCTTTTGGTAAAAAACCTAAAAAAGAAAATCACGAAATATTTGTTTCAATTATTATTGCTGCAAAAAACGAAGCTGAAAATTTAAAACAAAACTTAGATTATTTTATAAAACAAGATTATCCAAATTTTGAATTAATTTTAATCAATGATAATTCAACGGATGATACGCTTAAAATTTTAAACGATTTTAAAAAAGAACACCACTCCTACTCTATTTCGGTTATAGACATAAATAACCAAACCAACGGAAGTAAAAAATACGCCTTAACTAAAGGAATTGCACAAGCAAAATCCGATTTTTTGCTATTTACCGATGCCGATTGCATACCAAATTCTAAAAATTGGATACGCAATATGAGTAGTCATTTTACCAAAAATAAAGCAATAATTTTAGGCTATGGAGCATATAAAAAAATACCAAATTCTTTTTTAAATAAAATTATTCGTTTCGAAACACTACTTACTGCTTTACAGTACTTTTCGTATACCCAAACAGGACTTGCCTATATGGGAGTTGGTAGAAATATCGCTTACAACAAACAACTTTTTTTAAAAGAAAACGGCTTTGAATCGCATAAACACATCCGTTCTGGCGATGATGATTTATTTATCAACCAAGTTGCGACTAAAAATAATATAGCCATTTGTTACGATAAAGATAGTTTTACCATTTCTAAACCAGACACTAGTTTAAAAAAATGGTTAAAACAAAAATGCAGACACATCACTACAGCAACACATTACAAACCAATACACCAACTTTTACTTGGCTTATTTTATTTTACACAATTTTTATTTTGGACTATCGGTTTTTTCTTACTATCAACATTTATTTGGCAAAAAATAGCAATTTTAATGGCGATTAGAATCGGAATGCAATATTTTATTTTCGGATTTGCAGCAAAAAAACTAAATGAAAAAGATTTGTTTATCTTTACACCAATTTTAGAAGTAATTTTAATATATACACAACTCTATATTTTCCTTGCAAATAGCATACAAAAACCAAAAACTTGGTAATTGAAAAAAGACGTACTACATAACACCATTGATAAAGCAAAAAAAGGAGATCAAGCTGCTTTTAAAGAATTGCTTAATTATTATTGGAAAGATATTTATAATTTTCTGTTTCTAAAACTTAAAAACGAAGACGAAACCGAAGATATCACTATAAAAACGTTTGCAAAAGCATTTGATAAATTAGAATCTTATAATACAAAATATACGTTTAAAACTTGGCTTACAACTATTGCTAAAAATTTATATATAGATTATTTACGCAAACAAAAGGCAATTTTAATTTCTCTACATCGAAATGATGATTCAACGTATGATATTTTAGACGAAACACCATCTGTGGAAGATAAACTAATTACCGAACAAAATTTAGCAGTACTACTTGCAAAAATTAAAAAACTAAAACCACATTATCAAGAAGTAATTCAATTGCGATATTTTCAAGAAATGTCTATAAAAGAAATTGCTATGATACTCAACGAACCGCTTACTAATGTTAAAGTAAAACTTTTACGTGCAAGAAAATTACTTGCCGAAATTTTACGATAACCATCCGTTATTTTTACCTTTAGTATTAAAATTATGATGCAAAAATTATTCTTATACCTATTTTTATTATGGAGTCTTAGCTGTTCCAATAAAAAAGAAAATAAAGTTGTAAAAGTGGTTAAATCGAAGCAAAAAATAACTCTTAAAAAACAAAAAATAAAACGAAATAAAGATAGTTTAAACAATAAAAATACCGTTGCATACTTTACGGAATACGGCAAACAAAACCCAGAAACTTTAGTTAGATTTAAAACACGTTTAGGTGATATTGTTATTAAATTGTTTCAAGATACGCCGTTGCATCGTGCAAATTTTGTGTTTTTAACTAAAAAAGGCTTTTTTAATACCACTTGTTTTCATAGAGTTGTGCCAAATTTTATCGCTCAAGGCGGAAATTCGGAAAGTATGAAAACCGTTGCTTTTAAAAATAAATACAAAAATTATAAATTACCTCCTGAATTTAGAAAAAATAGAAAACACCTTAGAGGAATCATTGCTGCAGCAAGAGATTGGGACGACAATCCTAACAAACTTTCTACACCTTTTGAATTTTATATTACCGTAAAAAACGAACCTCATCTTAATTTTGAACATACCGTTTTTGGAGAAATAATTCAAGGAATGGACGTAGTAGATAAAATTACCAAACTAAAAACTGGCAAAGACGAATGGCCTTTAAACGATGTGTTTATTCAGGCTGAAATTATTAAATAAGGTAAACTATATGGCACAACTATTGAAATAATACTAATATGATTTTATTGGTTTTTAGTAAAAAACTAACAATCAAATTATTAGAAAAAAAATTTAATTTGGCAGTTACTATAAATATGTCAAAATGACCTAATACAAAATATGAGCAATCCAAAAATAAAAATATTAGACAATTTGTCACTTCAAGGAATCATTGATGAAGACAGCGAATTAATTCCGTTAATGTCCGAAGAGGATGAAAAAATAATGAACAACGAAAAATTACCAAAAGAATTACCCATACTTCCTTTGCGAAATATGGTGCTTTTCCCTGGTGTTGTAGTACCAATTACTGCTGGTCGTGATACTTCGATAAAATTAATTAAAGATGCCAATAAAGGTAATAAAACTATTGGTGTGGTTGCACAGGTAAATCCTGAAATTGAAGATCCAAAATTAGACGATATATACAAAACAGGGACAGTTGCCAAAATTTTAAAAATGCTTAAAATGCCTGACGGAAATACCATGGTGGTAATTCAAGGGCAAAAACGATTCAATTTAGAAACACTAACGCAAGAAAAACCATACTTAAAAGCTACTATATCCGAATTTGATTCTGTAATTTCGGATAGAGATAAAGAATTTAAGGAAATTATCAAATCCATTCGCGATTTAGCCTTGCAAATCATTCAAGAAAATCCAAATTTACCAAGTGAAGCTAGTTTTGCCATAAAAAATATAAAATCCGATGCTTTTCTAATTGATTTTGTTTGCTCAAACATGCATCTAGATGTAAAAGACAAACAAGAACTTTTAGAAATAAAAGATCAAAAACAACGTGCATTAGCTACACTAAAAAAAATGCATGTAGAATTACAACGTTTAGAATTGCGTAACGATATCCAATCAAAAGTTAGAGAGGATATGGATCAGCAACAACGTGAATATTTTTTAAACCAGCAATTAAAAACCATTCAAGAGGAACTTGGTGGGGTTTCATACGATGAAGAAATTGCCGAAATGAAAGAAAAGGCAAAAAAGAAAAAGTGGTCTAAAGAGGTTGCAAAAATATTTGATAAAGAAATTGGTAGATTACAACGTATGAATCCGCAAGTAGCCGAATATTCTGTACAACGAAACTACTTAGATTTATTTTTAGAATTACCATGGAACGAATATACTGAGGATAAATTTGACCTAAAAAAAGCCAAAGAAATTTTAGATAAAGACCACTTTGGATTAGATAAAGTTAAAGATCGTATCATTGAATATTTGGCAGTTTTAAAACTAAAAAACGATATGAAATCGCCAATTTTATGCTTGTATGGTCCTCCTGGGGTTGGAAAAACATCGCTAGGAAAATCCATTGCCGAAGCTATTGGTAGAAAATATGTTAGACTTGCTCTTGGTGGTCTGCGTGATGAATCAGAAATTAGAGGACACCGAAAAACCTATATCGGAGCAATGCCAGGACGAATTATTCAGAGTTTAAAAAAAGTAAAAAGCTCTAATCCTGTAATGGTTTTAGATGAAATCGATAAACTTAGCAATAGCAATCAAGGAGACCCTTCGGCAGCAATGTTAGAAGTTTTAGACCCAGAGCAAAACACCAATTTTCATGATAATTTTTTAGATGTAGATTACGATTTATCTAAAGTTTTATTCATTGCAACAGCAAATAGTTTAGCTACAATTCCTTGGGCTTTACGAGATCGAATGGAAATTATCAACGTTTCTGGCTATACAGTTGAAGAAAAGATAGAAATTGCTAAACGTCATTTATTACCAAAACAAATTAAAAATCATGGTATTAAAACCAAAAACATTAAAATATCTAAAAACGTTTTAGAAAAAATAATTGTTGGTTATACCAGAGAATCTGGCGTTAGAGGTTTGGATAAAATGCTTGCAAAAACGGTTAGAAACATCGCTAAAAATATTGCTATGGAAACCGAATACGACCCTAACATTAAAGAAACCGATCTAAAAGATATTTTAGGCATTGCCAAAATGGAACGTGATAAATACGAAAACAATAACGTTGCTGGTGTAGTTACTGGTTTAGCTTGGACGCAAGTTGGTGGCGATATTTTATTTATTGAATCTATTATTTCTAAAGGAAAAGGACTTTCTTTAACAGGAAATCTAGGAAAAGTAATGAAAGAATCGGCAACTATTGCCTTAGAATATATTCGTGCAAATGCCAAAGACTTAGGTATAAAAGATAAAATTTTACAAGATAATAAAGTACACATTCATGTACCTGAAGGTGCAACTCCAAAAGATGGTCCAAGTGCTGGTATTGCAATGCTAACTTCTTTAGTATCGAGCTTTACACAACGAAAAGTAAAAGCAAAATTAGCAATGACTGGCGAAATTACCCTTCGTGGAAAAGTTTTACCTGTTGGTGGAATTAAAGAAAAAATTCTAGCTGCAAAACGTGCAAATATTAAAGAAATCATTTTATGCAACCAAAATAAACAAGATATTGAGGAAATAAATCCTAAATATTTAAAAGGTTTGACTTTTCACTACGTTTCGGAAATGAAAGAAGTACTAGATATCGCACTACTTAAACAAAAAGTGAAAAATGCTAGAAAATTGTAAAATTATTAAAAAATAAATAAGGTATTTAAAATAGTTTTATATATTTGCTACGAAATTATGAAAAACAATAACAGAAATACAAATTGGTGGTGGTTACAATCTAAACAGATATCGTAATCAAACACTGCTGTATATAAATATTAAAAAAATAAGCTTGTCGGATTACGACAAGTTTTTTTTTGCGTAAAATTTAAAGAAAATGAAAAAAGTAACCTTACATCAAAACAAACAACAAATGCTATCCGATATGCTAACTCCTGTTGGTTTATATCTTAAATTTAGGGATACATTTCACAATAGCTTTTTACTAGAAAGCTCGGATTATCATGCAAATGACAATAATTTTTCATTCATTTGCCTAGAACCAATTTGTACCTATATTGTTTCCTATAATACGATTTCTATAAAAGGATTGGAATTAGACACAAGCATACCAATCAAAAATAGAAACCAAGTAATAACCGAACTGCAAAATTTAATCCATACTTTTAAAGTAACCGATACAAATTCCGCTAACGGTTTTTTTGGCTATACAAATTACGATACTGTACAGCATCGTAATTTGTATAGCCAAAAAAACCGTTAGCGGAATTTGTATCGCTTACTTTAAAAGTATGGATTAAATTTTGCA
>CAMZLT010000138.1 GCA_947311745.1 uncultured Flavobacteriaceae bacterium
GTTATTTCTATTTTATTGATTTGGGTGTATACGCATCGTGCAGGAATTAAAACTATTGTGTGGACAGATACTTTACAAACATTTTTTATGCTATCTGCGGTTGTTTTTGCTATTTATTTTATCAATCAAAAAATTGGTTGGAGTTTTTTAGAATTTTTACACTCAGATGAACTTTCTCGATATAATAAGGTTTTGTTTACGAATGATTTTAAAAGTCCGTTATTTGTGTTAAAATCCTTTTTTGGAGGCGTTTTTATGGCTGTTGCAATGACAGGAGTGGATCAAGATATGATGCAAAAGAATTTGACTTGTGTAAATTTAAAAGCAGCTCAAAAAAATATGTTGAGTATGATAAGCTTTTTGGTTTTAGTTAATTTTGTTTTTTTACTTTTAGGAGCATTATTATATATTTATGCGGATAAATTTGGTCTGTCTGTTCCGGTAATTGATGGTGTAAAACGAACCGATTTGTTATTTCCTTTAATTGCTGTTAAAAGTGGTTTAGGTCTTCCATTAGCAATGGTTTTTATTTTAGGAATTATAGCAGCAGCTTATTCTAGTGCAGATTCAGCTTTGACTTCTTTAACAACTTCTTATTGTGTAGATTTTTTAGATATTAAAAATAAACAAAAATCTAAGCAAAAATCGATTCGTAAAAAAGTACATATTGTCGTTTCTGTAATTTTAGTAATTGTAGTAGTTATTTTTGATAAGGTATTAGAAAAAAGTGTAATTAGTGGTTTGTTTACGATTGCAAGTTATACCTACGGTCCATTATTGGGGTTGTTTTTCTTTGGAATCTTAACTAAACATAAGGTAACAGAAAAGTATGTTTTATTAGTTTGTTTGATCTCTGTAGGTGTTTCGTATTTGCTTAAAGAAAACTCTGAAGCATGGTTTGATGGCTATAAATTTGCTTATGAATTACTTGGATTAAATGGATTATTGACCTTTTTAGGGTTGTGGTTTATTAGGAAACGATTAAAATAAAAAATATATGTATTGCTTTATTTTTTCTCAATTCTTAATTATATATTTGCAGCTTATTAAAAACACATTATGATTAAGATTACTTTACCAGATGGTTCCGTTAAGGAATTTCCGAAAAACAGTAGTGCAATGGATGTTGCAAAAAGTATTAGTGAAGGATTAGCAAGAAATGTTATTTCTGCTTCTTTTAATGGTGAAACTGTTGAAACGAAAACCCCTTTAACAACCGATGGTTCTTTAATTTTATTTACTTGGAGAGATGCTGCTGGTAAAAAAGCATTTTGGCATTCTTCCGCACATATTTTAGCACAAACTATTTTACATTTTTATCCAAATGCTAAATTAACTATTGGTCCTGCAATTGATAACGGATTTTATTATGATGTAGATTTTGGAGAAGAGTCTATCTCTGAAAAAGATTTTGAAAAAATAGAAAAACAGTTCCTAGAATTTTCTCGTCAAAAATTTGAATTTACGATGCGATCTTCGTCTAAAGCGGAAGCATTGGCATATTATAAAGAACAAAACAATCCATTTAAAGTAGAATTAATTGAAAATTTAGAGGATGGTACAATTACTTTTTGTGATCATGCTGATTTTACCGATTTATGTCGTGGAGGACACATACCAAATACAGGAATAATCAAAGCAGTTAAAATAATGAGTGTTGCTGGTGCATATTGGCGTGGCGACGAAAAAAATAAACAATTAACTCGTGTTTACGGAATTTCTTTTCCGAAGCAAAAGGAACTTAAAGAATATTTAGCATTATTGGAGGAAGCAAAAAAACGCGACCACCGAAAATTAGGAAAAGAATTAGAATTATTCACTTTTTCACCAAAAGTAGGGCAAGGTTTGCCTCTTTGGCTGCCAAAAGGAGCTGCTTTACGAGAACGTTTGGAACAATTTTTAAAGAAAGCTCAGAAAAAAGCAGGTTATGAGATGGTAATTACGCCACATATCGGACATAAAGATTTATATGTAACTTCGGGTCATTTTGAAAAATATGGAGCAGATAGTTTTCAGCCAATTCACACACCAAAAGAAGGTGAAGAGTATTTGTTAAAACCAATGAATTGTCCACATCATTGTGAAATTTTCAATAATAAACCATATTCTTACAAAGATTTACCAAAACGATTTGCCGAATTCGGAACGGTATATCGTTATGAACAAAGTGGTGAATTACATGGTTTAACACGTGTACGTTGCTTTACACAAGATGATGCTCATATTTTTTGTACACCAGATCAATTAGATCAAGAATTTAAAAATGTTATTGATTTGGTATTGTATGTTTTTGGAGCATTAGGATTTGAAGATTTTACCGCTCAAATTTCTTTACGAGACCCTGAAGCAAAAGAAAAATACATCGGAAGCGATGAGAATTGGGAAAAAGCCGAAAACGCTATTATAAAAGCAGCAAGTGAAAAAGGATTAAAAACTGTTGTAGAATATGGCGAAGCAGCATTTTACGGTCCTAAATTAGATTTCATGGTAAAAGATGTTTTAGGGCGAAATTGGCAGTTAGGAACGATTCAAGTAGATTACAATTTGCCAGAACGTTTTGATTTGAATTACAAAGGAAGTGATAACCAATTACACAAGCCAGTAATGATTCATAGAGCTCCATTTGGTTCTATGGAACGATTTATTGCCATATTATTAGAGCATACAGGAGGTAATTTCCCACTTTGGTTAACGCCTGAGCAGGTAATTATACTGCCAATAAGCGATAAATACAAAAATTATACAAAAAAAGTTTCAGAATTGCTAGAAAATTCCGAAATTCGCAGCCTTATAGACGATAGAACAGAAAAGATCGGAAAAAAGATTCGTGATGCAGAGTTGAATAAGATTCCATACATGATTATTGTAGGAGAAAAAGAAGAGTCTGAAAATAAAATTTCTGTTAGAAAACATGGCGAAGGAGATATCGGAACGTTTACAGTAACCGAATTTTCTGAAATTATAAACAAAGAAATTAGAACAGTTTTAAAAGACTTTTAATATTAACCATACTCGTAAGAGTACTTTAAATTTTTTAACCATAGCAATACGTAGAAGAAGAAACTTTTCAAGAAGAGTTATAAAAGAGGACAAACATCGAATTAACGATAAAATAATTCGCACACCAGAGGTACGCCTTGTTGGTGATAATGTAGAAGTTGGTGTATATCCAATTACCAAAGCGAAGCGTTTAGCCGAAGAAATGGAGTTGGATTTAGTTGAGATTTCACCTAATGCAAAACCTCCTGTATGTAAAATTATGGATTACAAGAAATTCTTGTATGAAACTAAAAAACGAGAGAAAGCTATTAAAGCGAAAACTACTAAAGTAGTAGTAAAAGAAATTAGATTTGGTCCGCAAACCGATGAACATGATTATGAATTTAAAAAGAAACATGCGGAAAAATTTTTAAAAGACGGTGCGAAATTAAAAGCATACGTTTTCTTTAAAGGTAGGTCTATTATCTTTAAAGAACAAGGACAAATTTTATTATTACGTCTAGCTCAAGATCTTGAGGAATTCGGAAAAGTAGAACAAATGCCTTCTTTACAAGGAAAGAAAATGATTATGTTTCTTGCTCCTAAAAAGGTAAAATAAAAATAAGATAAGAGTATATTAACTATAAAAGAAGCAGACAAATGCCAAAAATGAAAACAAAATCTAGTGCCAAAAAGAGATTTAAAATCACTGGTTCTGGAAAAATCAAAAGAAAACACGCTTTTAAAAGTCATATTTTGACTAAAAAAAGTAAAAAAAGAAAGTTGAAATTAAGACACGCTACTTTAGTACATAAAGCAGATGAATCAAACATTAAAAACCAACTTTGTTTAAAGTAACAAATTAGTAAGGTAAATTATTAACCAAGTGTTAGAGCTAAAAAAAAATGTCATAAAAAATATAAGACTGCCTAACATTAAAAAAATTAAATTAAATGCCAAGATCAGTAAATTCAGTAGCAAAAAGAGCTCGTAGAAAAAAAATATTAAAATTAGCGAAAGGTTATTTCGGAAGACGTAAAAATGTATATACAGTTGCAAAAAACGCAGTTGAAAAAGCAATGGTTTATGCTTACCGTGACCGTAAACAAAACAAAAGAAACTTTCGTTCTTTGTGGATACAACGTATCAATGCAGGAGCAAGAGTAAATGGTATGTCTTACTCTAAATTTATGGGTAAAGTTAAAGCAAATAACATTGATTTAAACCGTAAAGTTTTAGCAGATTTAGCAATGAATCACCCAGAAGCTTTTAAAGCAATAGTTGACAAAGTAAAATAACTCATAATTAATCAGTTATTATATTCTTATTAAAAAAGCCGCAATTTTATTGCGGCTTTTTATTTTTTTAATTACTTAATTCTTTAAAGAAGTTGTATAATAAACGTACGCCAGCACCAGTTGCACCTTTACCATTATAATTATTAGCACTGTGTAGATAGGCATTGCTCAAATCAATATGAATGTATGGAAATTCTGCAAAATGTTCTAAAAATTTACCAGCAGTAATCATTCCAGCATAAGGTCCACCAAGGTTTTTTAAATCTGCAATGTCCGATTTCATCTCTTCTTTCCATTCGTCCCAAAACGGAAAACGTACCACTCTATCATGTGTTTCTTGTCCTGTTTTTTCTAAAAGTTTCATGTATTTTTCTTTTGCATTACCCATAAAAACAGCCGTTTTAACACCAACAGCTCTAACCGAAGCGCCAGTGAGTGTTGCAGCATCGATAATTAATTCAGGTTTATATTTGTTTGCATAAGCAATAGCATCTGCAAGAACCATTCTACCTTCTGCATCGGTATTTAAAACTTCTACAGTAGTACCGTCAAACATAGTTACAACATCGCCTGGAGCATAAGCGTTTTTTCCAGGTCTGTTGTCAGTAGCAGGAACTAAGGCAATTACATGTACCGGTATTTTATTTAAGGCTAAGGCGTAAATTGTTCCAGAAACACAAGCAGCTCCTCCCATGTCTGTTTTCATAAAATCCATAGAATTTGGAGTTGGTTTTAGACTTAAACCACCAGTATCATAAACCACGCCTTTTCCTACCAAAACATATGGTTTTTTATTTACTGCATTTTTTGGTTTGTATTCCATTATTGTAAAAGTGGCAGGAGTTTCCGATCCTTGATTTACAGCAAGTAAACCACCCATTTTAAGCGATTCTATTTTTGTTTGCTCAAAAATATCTACGTTAAAGTTAGCTTCCATTCCTTTTGTTTCAAACTCCTCTGCAATGCGTATAGCGTTTAAATACGATACAGGTTCGTTAACCATATCTTTTGCCCAATAAACCGATTTTAAAAGGTTTAATTGTGCTGTAATTTCCTTATCGGAAGCATTGGTAATTACATGTAATGAATTAATTTTATTTACTTTTTCTTTAGCATCACCAAAATATTTAAGAAACTGGTAATTAGACAAGATAAACCCTTCTAAAAATAGAAGCATATTTGTGGCATTTTTGCAAATAATAGTGCAATTTTTTATGTTTTTAAGTTCTTGATGCACTTTAAATCCAGCAGTACGAATGTTGTCAGAAGGTTCTTTTTTGGTGTTTACAACAAAGGTAATTCCTTTTGTAGTTTTTAAAAATTGGACTTTATTCGTTTTAAATTTTCTTTTGAAAAATTTTTTTTCCTCGGCATTTAGATTTTTACTATCCAAAATTTCATCAGTAAGAATAACTTTATTATTTCTTTTACGATTTTTTACTTTAGTTACTTGAATCATATTGTTTAAATTTATAGAAAACAAATATACGAAAGTATTATCGTCTTTTTGTTTGTACTGTATTATTTGACAAAAAAAAGGCTATTCAAAAAATATGAATAGCCTTTAATTTGTATATAAAAGTGCGATTAGTCTACTAAAATAATTATTTTATTATCGCTCATTTCAATAGTTCCTGAAGTGATTTCTAAAACGGTTTTATTTCCGTTGCTAACGAATTTATCTTCATACTCTTTTTCAATGGATACGTTTCCGTCAATAACAACTTTACCATCTTTTAATAAGGATACAATAGGTGCGTGATCGTTTAACATTTGAAAATCACCGTTGATTCCAGGTACAGCTACAGAGGTAACATCTGCTTTTAATAAA
>CAMZLT010000139.1 GCA_947311745.1 uncultured Flavobacteriaceae bacterium
CGAAACACAATTTTCAACTGTTTGTTCTACACCAACGCGTTGGATGGTCGATAAAACAATTTTTTTAGCTTCTTGTTGTGCCGTTAATTTAGCTTCTTCAATAGTATCTTGAATAAAAGACATTGCATCGGTTTTAGCCTCATCTTTTAAAGATTTAAACAATTCTTGTTTTGCTTCTTCTGCCGAAAAACCAGAAATAACTTCTAATTGCTTTACTTGGCTTTTGTGCAGTTTTTCAGTTTCTGCTTTTTTCTTTTCTAAGAATTTTAATTTATAATCAAAATCCTCTTCCTTTTTAGCTAACGAAGCGTTTAATTTCTTTGTCTTATCTAACTCTTGTGAAACACGAGATTCTTTCTCACGAATGCGTTTTTCTGCATCTTGAATTTTGCTTTCGCGACGTTGAAAGTTCTTGTTATTTTCGGCTTTAATTTCAATAAATTTCTCCTTTGCTTGAAGGATTTTTTCATTTTTAATTTTGTCTGCCTCAATTTTAGCTTCTTTAAACGTTGTTTTAGCATTTAAATTTGCTTCTTTAATAATTGCTGCTGCTTTTTTTCTTGCAACATGTAGTATTTTAGATGCCTTAGATTTTTCAAGTACTTTTGCAATTGCAAATCCGATAATGACTCCTATAACGACACCTAAAATAGGTAATAATATTCCATCCATTTTTAATTAATTTTTAGTGTTTTACCAATAAATTGGTTATAAAAAAACCTACATTAGAGAAGTTTATTAAACTCCTAAAAACAGGTTTAGGACTAACTTGTTGGTCAAAAATCCGTGTAAAACGGCACGATTTAACAACAAAGACTTATCCTTTTTAAAATAATCTTGTTGAGTTTATTAAACAAATAACTAATGTAGGCAGTACTCTCAATTACTTGAGAATTTAGTTGTATTTTAAAGAACTTACTTGTTTAAATGCGAATCTAAAATGGAGTTAATCTCGTCTAATTTATCTTCCACATTTTCAACAATAACCTTGTCAAATATATTTTTTACTTCTAATTGAGAGGCAAATTGTAATGCACACATGGCTAAAACATCTTGTTTGTCTTGTACTGCATAACTTTGCGAAAACTTTTTAGATAACTCACCAATCTTTTTAACAGCACGTCTTACACCTTCTTCTTCGGAAGTTCTGATGGTTAACGGATATACACGATCGCCAATAGTTACTTTTATTTTTAGTTTTTCACTCATTTACTCACTCAACTGAACAATACACTTATCTATTTCTCGGATTAATGTATTTATTTTTATTTTGGTTAAATGCTTATCTTCTTTACTGCCTACCATCGCATTTGCAACTTTTAAAGACTTGTATTTTTCTTCCAAATCTAAAAGTAATGCTTCTTTTTCAGAGACTTTATTCATCAACAATTGCTCAGACTGCTTTAAGAGGTCATTCTCATGTAGCAACTGTTCTTGTTTCAAAATTAATCTTGTTAACTTATCTTCCAATAAATCAACCTTTTCTAAAATAGTTTTCATTCTTTAAAGAAGTATAAACATACGTTACAAATTTAGAACTAGAATTGTTAAAAACCAAGGAAATTCATGTAAATCTTAGAAAATATATTTTTTTATGTAAAAAACGGTCTAGTTTTTGTACTTTTCGCTTATTGATATTAAGGAACATACTATGTATAGAAAATTTATTTTAATGCTACTTTTTTTCACTACTATAGTGAATTATTCTCAAAATAAATACCCAAAAAATTATTTTCAAAAACCATTAAAAATACCTTTGGTACTTGCTGCAACATTTGGCGAATTACGAACCAATCATTTTCACGCAGGTATTGATATAAAAACGCAAAAACGAGAAGGTTTACCTATTTATGCAATTGCCGATGGCTATATTTCGCGAATTAAAATCCAACATTGGGGTTACGGAAAAGCCCTATATCTTAGACATCCTAATGGTTATACAAGTGTGTATGCTCACTTGCAAAGATTTGCTCCGAAAATAGAAACTTTTGTTAAGAAAAAACAATATGCAAAAGAGTCCTATACTATTCAACTTTTTCCAAATGAAAGTTTTTTAAAGGTTAAAAAAGGGGAAATTATCGCTTACAGCGGAAACACAGGTGGTTCTACTGCACCACATCTCCATTTTGAAATTAGAGATACTAAAACTGAAAAAATAATTAATCCACTTTTATTCGGAATTAAAATAAAAGACAGCATAAAACCAGAAATAAAAACAGCATATATTTATCCATTAGACGATTTTTCGCAAGTAAATCAATCTGCAAACCCTGTTAAATTACAAATCCGAAAACAAAAAAATGGAAATTTAATTGCTGATAAAATCTATGTTTCAGGTACAGTTGGTATTGGTGTAAAATCCTATGATAGATTAAACGGTGCAAGCAATAAAAACGGAATTTATAAATTAGACTTATACGTAAATAATGAAAAAATTTACAACCATTGTTTGGAAACATTCTCTTTTGCAGAAGGCAAATATGTAAATCTTTTAGTAGATTATGCACATTATAAAAAAAAATACGAACGCATTCAGCGTTGCTTTGTTATTCCTAACAACAAACTTAGTATTTATGGTGATTTAGTAAATAGCGGACAAATTTACATTCAAGATGGAATGAGTTATCTTGTTGAAGTCGTTGCTAGTGATTTAAAAGGAAATAAAACTAAATTGACCATTCCTATACAAGGAAAAAAACAAAAAATTCTATTAAAAAAAGAAGTTAAAAAAACCGATTATTACTTTAAACGTAACGAATTTAATACCATTTCAAAAGAAAATGTACGTGTTGCTTTTCCTAAATATAGCTTTTATGATAATTTATATTTTAATTTTGATTATACCGATGGTGTTGTAAAATTACACGATAATTCCGTACCGCTAAACAAAAGATTTACACTAACTTTTAATACTTCCGATTATACAAAAGACGAGCAAAAACATTTATTTATTGCTCAAGTAAAATCTAAAAGAAGGCTGAGTTATGTAAACACTAAACGTAAGGAAAATAAATTATATTGCAATTCTAAAACTTTAGGAAAATACAAACTTGCAAGCGATTACACCAAACCAACAATTACAGCAATTAATTTTAAAAATGGACAATGGTTATCGGTAAAAAAAACGTTAAAAGTTCGTGTTAAAGATGATTTGACAGGCGTGAAATCGTATCGAGCAACCATAGATGAGAAATGGATTTTGATGGAATACGAACCAAAAACAGGAATTTTAACGTATGATTTTAACGATAAAAAATTTACATCCGCAAAACACACGTTAAAAATTGTAGTTTCAGATGAAGTTAAAAATACTAATACGTATATTGCGACGTTTTATAAAAAGAATTAAAAAATAAGTTTATAAACAAAACTTGTTTTTTGTATAAAAGCATAAAATTAATGAAACCAAATTTTTTACTTATTGTATTTTTAAGTTTTAGTAGTCTTATTTTTTCACAAACTGCAGTTGTTAAAGGAGTAGTTAAAAACGACAAGGGAAATCCAATTTCTAAAGTTAGCATTACCTATGACAAATATGGCACAACAACCGATAAAAATGGTGTGTATGTATTAAAAATACCAACACCAAAAAGCAAACGAGTTACCATAAAATTTAGTCATATTTCGTATAATACCTTTACTAAACGACTAACTATTCAGAAAGGAAAAACTTCAAACTTTTCACCAACATTAAATAACCGAACCGAAAAAATGGACGAGGTTGTTGTCGATGTAAAAAAAATAAAAGAGCAAAAAAGAACTGCAAAAGGTGTAGAAAAAATAGATAAAGGACAAATTAAAAACTTACCAAGTGTAAACGGTGAAATTTCAAGTGTTTTAAAAAATACAGGAACAGGAGTCACACAGGCTGCAGGAGAGGAAAGCTCTGCATACAACGTGCGTGGAGGAAATTACGACGAAAACCTAGTTTATGTAAACGGAATTGAAGTATATAGACCTTTTTTAGTCCGTTCTGGACAACAAGAGGGTTTGAGTTTTGTAAATGTAAATATGACTAAAGAG
>CAMZLT010000140.1 GCA_947311745.1 uncultured Flavobacteriaceae bacterium
CGACAGGTTTTCCGTAGCCATTATCTCTAACACCAGTTGCCATAAAAACAGGTTTCATATTTTGTGGTCCAAAAGGAGCAAATTGCTTTATTATGCGATACAATTTTGGTGTTAAATCCGATAAAAACACTTCCGAATCTATCGTAATTTCAGGAATTAATAATTCTTTAGGAATGGTGCTTTTTACAACTTCCTCAAATTTATTTTTAAATTTTGTGTAATTTTCAGTTTTTAAAGTCAAACCTGCTGCATATTTATGACCACCAAATTGCTCGATAAATTCGCTACATTGCTCTAAGGCATTATATACATCAAATCCACGAACCGAACGAGCAGATGCTGCCAAAAAATCATCACTTTTTGTAAAAACTAAAGTTGGTCTGTAATACGTTTCGATAAGTCTTGAAGCAACAATTCCGATAACGCCTTTATGCCAATTTTCATCGTAAACTACACTGGTAAAATTGTTTTCCTCTTTATTGTTTTTAATTTGTTGTAAGGCTTTTATGGTGATTTTTTTATCTAAAGCTTTTCTATCTATATTATAATTTTCAATTTTTTTAGCAAAGGCATTCGCTTTAGTAAAATCGTTTTCCGTAAGGAGTTCTACAGCATGTAAACCAGAATGCATTCTACCTGCAGCATTAATTCTAGGAGCAATAACAAAAACAACATCCGTAATGGTAATTTCGGGTTTTTTAACGCTTGTTAATAAAGCTTTAATTCCTGTTCTAGGGTTTTGGTTAATAACTTGTAATCCAAAATACGAAAGAATTCTGTTTTCACCAGTCATCGGAACAATATCTGCAGCAATAGCAGTAGCGACCAAATCTAAAAACGGAATAATTTCATTAAAATCTAGTTGTCTTTTTTGCTGAATAGCTTGTATTAGTTTAAAACCAATTCCACAACCACAAAGCTCATCATACGGATAGGAACAATCGGTTTGTTTTGGATTTAATATTGCAATGGCATTTGGTATTATCGCACCAGGTCTGTGGTGATCGCAAATAATAAAATCAATGTTTTTATCTTTAGCATAAGCAACTTTATCCACAGCTTTGATACCACAATCTAGTGCGATAATTAGAGATATATCATTATCGTGTGCAAAATCAATTCCTTTATAGGATATACCGTAACCTTCGGTATATCTATCAGGAATATAGGTAACAATGTTTGGATATAATTTACTCAAATAACTATAAACTAACGAAACAGCAGTTGTGCCATCTACATCGTAATCGCCATAAATTAGTATTGTTTCGTTATTTTCTATTGCTTTTTCAATGCGATTTACAGCAATAGCCATATCTTTCATTAAAAAAGGATCGTTTAAGTTTTTCAGACTTGGTCTAAAAAATTCTTTTGCTTGATCAAAAGTTTTGATATTCCGATTAATAAGTAGTTTACTTAACGAAGGTTCAATATTTAAAACCTTTGAAAGATTTTCAATTTCTTTAGAATTAGGATTTGGTTTTATATTCCAACGCATATTTTTTATAACAAATGTACGGTTTTGTTTTAAATTACCTTAAAAATTTCTAATTTCTAAACTTATGGAATACTTTTTGAAGTATATTCGCAACTCAAACGTATATCTTATGAAAAAAATCGGCATTTTTATTTTGTTATGTATCGGAATACTTTCCTGTACAACAGAACCTTCTAAAAAAATATTAATAGATTCATCAGGAAGAATGAATCACGTTTTAGTTGTGATGGATAATAACGATTGGAAAGGAATTTTAGGCGATAGTATCCGAAATATTTTAGCAAAACCAGTAGTAGGTTTACCACAACCAGAACCAATTTTTCATTTAAACCAAATAGATCCAACAGGATTTAAAGATTTTTTAAAAGCAACACGAAATATCATTTTTGTTAATGATGCTACTAAAAATTCGTATATTTTAAAAAAAGATGTTTATGCAAAACCACAAGTAGTAGTAGAAGTAAAAGGAAAAACAGCAAGTGCTATTACGGCAACTTTTAAAGAAAATAAAGACGAAATAATTACTACAATTCGCAATAGTGATTTAGCCGTATTCCAAAAAAAACACCTGCAAAAAAATTATTTTAAACCAGAAAATGTAACTTTTTTACAAAAAAATGGATTGCGTATGCATATTCCGTATATGTATCCAAAATCACATGATGATAAAGAATACGCTTGGTTTATTCGTGATATTCCGCAAGGTTATTTAAATATTTTACTATATACGGTTCCGATTACTTCCGATGCCGATATACAAGGAGAAAATATTATTTTAGAAAGAGATAAAAGAGGATATTATGTGCCAGGAGCAAAAAAAGGGATGCATATAAAAACCGAAGAAGCCTTTACACCAGAGCGTGTAAAAACCACTATTGCAGGTTTACCTGCTTACGAAACTAGAGGGAAATGGTATATGATAGATGATTATATGGGAGGACCATTTTTAAATTACACCATTGTAGATGAAAAAAATAACCGTTTAATTGTTGCCGAAGGATTTACCTACGCTCCAAATATTAACAAACGGAATTATATGTTTGAATTAGAAGCAATTTTAAAAACTTTAAAAGTAAACTAAAATCTATCCATATACGTCATTTTAACGCTTGTGTTTTTTTTCAAAACTTGCGTAATGCTTACTGTTCCGACTTTTTCACGTTTCATAAACACATCCACTTCAGGGTTGCCAATACCAGCATTTTTATGAAAATTTAAAATCCGTTTTTGGTACAAATCAAACCATTCATTCTCCTCTAAATACTTTGGACAAAACGAATTTTGCCACTCTAAAAACCAAGATTTTCGCATACTTTTCATCTGCTCGTCATATAAAGTTGCCGATGACCAAATATGCATTTTTTGCGGTAAATTAGTACGATGTTTTTTTTTGCCATCCCAAACAAATTCAATTAATTGTAAACTAAAATTCCAATCTACAATTACCAAAGTAAACGGCTCTATATTGGTTAAATTACTGTTGCTTAACGCAGAATCAATATCGGTTTCCATCAACAACTCTTTAACAATAATTCCTCTACTTTTAATATAATTAGATTTAGGAATATGATTGGTAAAACCACCATTTAACAAGCAAATTAATCGGTTTTTTTCGCTGTGTCCAATCCACGTTCCACCAGCTTTTCCATCTTTAGGATACGTAATTTTAATATTGTTTTCTAAATACTCTTTTGGTATAAGAGCCTTTTCTCTAGAAAAAGGCACATCTCTACTAGAAGTTAAGATAAAATCCGTTTTATTTACAGGAATAAAAGTTACGGTACACATATACGATTTGGAATTTTTTACAAAAGTAAACGCATTTTAGGTTTATTAAGCATTTTTTAACGAAATTTTGATACTAAAACCCAAAAAGAAAGGTTGTTAATTAAAAGCAATGTTATAACTTTGCAAAAACCAAAAAAATCACAAAAAATGAAAAAAGCAATTTTAATTGTAGTAAGTGTATTTTTATTTAGTTCGTGTATTTCTAAAAAGAAATATGCCGATTTACAAGTACAGTTAGACGATACCAACCAATCGTTAGTTAACGCAAAAGCAAATTTACAAAAGTGTTTGGTAGAAAAATCCGATAAAACTTCTAGAGTTGCTTCTTTAGAAGAGCAAATAGCTATGCTAAAACAACAAAATGAGCACTTAACACAAAGTAATAATAACGCATTAAAACAAGTAGAAAACTTAACCGTTTTAACGCAATCAGCATCCGATAATATTAAAAGTGTTATTTCGCAATTAAGCGAAAAAGATAAATACATCAATGGTATTCGTGAAGCAATGACTAGAAAAGATTCTATAAATTTAGCTGTTGCATTTCATTTAAAGCGTGAACTAGCAGACGGAATTCAAGATCAAGACATACAAATTGATGTAGAAAAAACAGTAGTTTATATCTCATTATCCGATAAATTACTATTTACAAGCGGAGGTTCTACCGTTTTACCAAAAGCAAAAGAAATTCTAGGTAAAGTTGCAACCGTTGTTAAAAACCGACCAGATATGGAAGTAATGGTTGAAGGACACACCGATAATGTTGCAATAAGCACACAATGTATTCAAGATAATTGGGATTTATCTACTAAACGAGCAACTTCCGTTTTACGAGTATTACAAAATGATTATAATATTGATCCAAAACGTTTAATTGCAGCAGGACGTAGCGAATACGTTCCGTTAGAATCAAATGATACCGTAGAAGGTAGAGCAAGAAACCGTAGAACACGAATTATCATTTTACCAAAATTAGATCAGTTTTTTGATATTTTAGAACAAAAACCTAATTAAATTAAAAATAAGCATTGTAAATTAAAAAAATAGTATAAATTTGCAAACTTGAAAATACTAACGTCAAAAAGCGTTAGATAAAAACGAAATAAAATGAAAAAAGGAATTCATCCAGAAAATTACAGAATGGTAGCATTTAAAGATATGTCTAATGGAGATGTATTTTTAACACGTTCTACTGCAAACGCAAAAGAAACTTTAGAAGTTGATGGTGTAGAATACCCATTAATTAAATTAGAAATTTCTAGAACTTCACATCCTTATTACACTGGTAAAGTGAAATTAGTAGATACAGCAGGACGTATTGATAAGTTCAAAATGAAATATGCAAAATTTAAAAAAGAGGATAAATAATTACGTGTCTTTTTTACATATAAAAAAAACTCCAAAATTAATTTTTTGGAGTTTTTTTGTTGTTGAACACAATTTTATAAAAAATGGTATCTTTGTAAAAAATAATAGTATGAAATCCCTCTTTCTAATAGTACTTTTTATGGTAGTCTCGTGTAGTACTGCTTCAAAAATTAGTATCGCAACACCAAAAACAGCAAATCAAACCGTTTATTATTTCTTTAGACATGCAGAGATTGTTCGAGACGTTACTACTAACGATCCTATTTTGAGTGTTGCAGGAAAGCAACGAGCATTAAATTATGTAAATTTTTTTAAAAACATCTCTATAGATGCAATATATACTACTAATTTTAATCGCACAAAACAAACTGCACAACCACTAGCTACTTCCAAACAACTAGAGCTTGAAATTTATAATCCGTATAAAATAGATTACGA
>CAMZLT010000141.1 GCA_947311745.1 uncultured Flavobacteriaceae bacterium
AGTCCCTAAATTTGTTGGACAGCTTGAAATATAGCCTAAACGATTGTGGCATAGAAACGGAAGTTCTTTTTCTATTTTTTTTATAGCTTTTACTAAGCGATTAAAAACCATTTTAATATCACCTCCTTTTTGCATGCTAATAATTCGTAGTTGGTCTTCTTCGTTTATCCATACTAAAAAAGTTTTGTTTTTATTGTGAAAAATACCTCTTCCGTAAGGCCAATCTCTATTTAAACCTGCTGTTTCCAAAAAGCGATCTCCATTTTTAAATAAAAAATGATCTTGAATAAGTTTGTTTTTTATAGCATTATCCATTTTGTATAACGGATAATAATCGCCAGCCAATTCATCTTGAAAATTTAGCAAAGTATTGCTTACTAGTTGTTCTACTTTATTTCGTTGTTCTTTACTAATAATTGTTCCTAGCGGAAAATTTTTTAGGTTTCTACCAACACGAATACGTGTAGAGATAATATAAGAACTATCTAAAGGGTTAATTTTTAATTTAGTACTATCTAAATTGCTAATATGCGTATTCGTTTTTGAAAAATTATGATATGATTCTATAATTGGATTAAATAGTAAGTCAAATTTATCATACGATTCTAAATCACCAGCATAAACACCAATATTACTATCCTTATTTTTGATACCAGATTGTATAGCGTCAAATAGTGTAAAATTGTTTTTTGTTTTGACATTCTTTAGCTTTTCAAATACTTCTTTAGTAAGATATTTGGCTAAAAGTGATTTGTTTTGCTTGGTAAAAATAGGATATGTATCCATTAGATTTTTAGTAATTATTCTGGTTTTAGTATTAATTTATCTTTTAATTTTAATATTTCAGACTTATTAATCAACATTTTATTGAATTCGCCATTTACAAATTTTTCAGCTTGGTCTTTGTAGTGTTTGCTAAATACATTTCCTGATTGTCCTGTCGGAATAATTGCTACGGAATTTTCTATATCGTTAAAATCTACAATTCGTCTTGTAGATGGTCCGCCTGTAACTTTATAAAAGCCACTGCCATTTGGATGAAAAATTTGATTGTTTAGTACTTCGTTCCCTCCGTTTATAGGGAAAGGCCCTACGTTAAAGTTTAAACCTAAAAAGCTTAATTTTGTGCCTATTGGATGTTCGTGCGTAACAATATGTACTTTTTCCCATTTCCAGTTGCTTATCAAATCGCCATGTTGTTTTTCTAAAAAGGCAACCGTTTCTTTAAAGGATTTTGTAATAATATCTTTTTTAGTTTCTTTTTTTTCAGGAGTAGTAATATCATCATCCCAAATAGAATTTACAGTTTCTAGTTGTCTTTGAAATTGAGATTTTGACAGATGTGTTTCTAAGAATTGTTCAAATCCTTTTTTGCCTAATTCATCTTGAAATGTATTTTTCATGAAATTGTATTTAAACAATACAAATATGGTTGGTGCTATTTGATCCAGCTCGTAACTTCCATCCCAAATTCTAAGAGTTTTTAAAGCAATTTCCTCATTTTTTGATAGGTTTTTTTCCGAAATATTGTTAACAATTTTTGGCAAATAATCTGGTATTACGGATGAGGTAACATCGGTTACTAAGACTTGCATATCCATTACTTCAATATCTTCCATATCGGTAAGTTCATCTACAATTCGTTTTGCACGATCTTTTGGTAAATAATAGCCTGGATAATATCCTGTTTTGAGTTTACTAGGTTGGTTATTAGCAGAATACACATATCCTTCTGGAGCATTTATTGCTTGTGGATTTTCTGAAAAAGGCATATATGTTACTTTATCATCTTTTCCGTTTGCACCATCTAAAATAAAATTAGGATTGACATCATCTTGGTGTTTGTATAATTTTCCTGCTGCGAACCAAGCATAGTTTCCTTTTGCGTCGCCATACATTACATTTAGTCCTGGAGAATAAATTTTTGCAACGCCTTTTTTAAAATCCTCTATATTATTTGCATGTGAAATTTCGTAGCATGCAGTCAACATTTCATTATCAAATTTTGTGTAAATCCAATCCATTGCCACAGGTTCTTTGTCTTGTATGGCTTCTATAAAATCGTTCATTATAGCACCATGTTTGCTTATTTTTACGTTGAATGTTTCGGTAGTTCCTCCTTTTATTTTTACAGTTTTTGTAATTTCTTTAAAGGCTACGTAAGTACTATCTACTTTGTATTCGTTTGGATTATTAGGATTTAATTCCTCTTTATAAAAATCTAAGTCATCATTTTCAAACATAGTTAACCCATAGGCATAATTTCGGTTGTGTGCCAAAAACGGAAAAGCTGTTAAACCTAAATTAAAACCATAGATTTCATAATCAGGACATACAATATGCGATTCATACCAAACAGCAGGTTGCGAGTAATTTATGTGTGGATCGTTGGTGAAAATTACTTTACCACTTTTGGTTTTTTTTGGTCCTACAACCCAAGCGTTTGAGCCTATAAATGGCGAAACAGGTAAATCATTCATAATATCGGTTACCGAAGCAACTAAATCACTTTCTACATCAGAAATTTCTTTTTTTGGATTAAAAACAGGTATGAGTGTAGTACTTGTATCTATTTTAACACCCAATTCTTGTACGTATTTATCTCCTAATTTTTTTTGAATATTAGTCATTAAAGGGTCGGTTTTTTGAGCCATAGCAAAGCTAAAACTCATATAACCAAATACGTTATACATATCTACAAGGTCAAATTTTTCTTTTTTTATTCCGATAAGTGTATATTCAATAGGAGTTGGCCCTTTCTCAATAAATTGATTAACACCATCTAAGTACGCCATTGCGTATGTATATGCTTTTGAATTTTTATCTATTTTAGCAATGGATCTTTTTCCTGCATCCTCTAATCCCATTCCTAAAAAGAATTTATCGGTTTTTAAAAATAAATTATCCTTTGGAGTCTTATCTTTTCCAAAAATTTCGGATAATCTACCAGATGCTATTCTGCGTAAAAGTTCCATTTGCCATAATCTATCTTGTGCATGAGCATAACCTAAAGCAGTATAAGCGTCTTTTTGATTTTTTGCATAAATATGCGGAACACCAATGCTGTCGTAGTAAATTTCGACAGGATTTTTAAGGTTTTTCATGCTTAATTCACCTTTATAGGTAGGTTCTAAATGCTTGAAGTAAAAAAAGATACAAACGATAGATA
>CAMZLT010000142.1 GCA_947311745.1 uncultured Flavobacteriaceae bacterium
ATAGCCCTCCAACCCAACCCCCCGAATACAAAGCCACCGCCCCTTTCACAAACCCCATTATAAGGTATTTCTACTTCTCTCGCCAACCTCCTTCGAGCTCCTACTTTTAAGGCTTGTAATTTTTGCGAATCCATATCGTCTGCTTCAAAATTTGCAGAAAGGAAAACATCAGTATCTCCTAAAAAGTTGGAGTCCAATATTTCAAACTTATTTTTTGGTTGCGGTAAATTACTTTCACCTGTTTTATAAAACTCTAAGGCATTATGTGCTATAAAATCATAAACCGTTGGGCGATATTTTTTAGAATTTTCTTGTGTATAAAGAATTGCATCAAAAGATTTTAATTTTTTTTGTTGTAAAACAAGTCCGTTTTGTAAAGCACTTTTATGGTATTTACTAATTTCAGAAAAAAGAGTTTGTAAATCCCAAGTTCTAAAATCAATACTATCTTGTTTTGTTTTGGTAGTTGTTCGATTGTAAAATTTCCAACGGTTTTGCTTAAAATATTGCCAATAAACAGTTGCTAAAACGCTTTCCAATATATTTTTTTCAGGAGTTTTGGCATCTGTTATTTCGTTTTTTATAGATGCTATTACTTTTAGTTGTGCATCTTCTTCAAGTATTAAAGTATATTTAGATTTAAAAAGAATACTCTTTATAATTTGCGGTGCATTTTTTTCTGCTTTGGCAAGGTTATAAATATTTTCTACTTCTTTTAAAGCAGATTTTGGCAATCCTTTTTGGTCAAATTGGTTTACTTTATGCCATAACCCAGAATATTTATTTTGTGCATGTATTAAACTTGAAAATAAGGTTATTATGGTAACTATAAGTGCTTTTTTCATTGGTTTTTTCTTTTAAAACGAACGGTTTGTTTGTTAATTCGTTCCAAAGATAACAAAAAGCATTCCTATTTTTAATTATAATGCGTGAAACCTACTTTTGAATGCGTAAACAGATGAAAAAGAGAAGTCAAAAATGATTTCTCTTTTTCAAACAACTTAAAAGTTTTGAAATCATTATATTCTTTATCGAAAACATAAATCGTATTTGAGTCTAACTTGAGTTTGTTTAACAATATACAATCGTAGGTTTCCGCACTAGTAATCCAAATCATTTTAGGGGTTTGTTTATCAACATTTATAACCGTATGTAATTTAATACCCCCCTTGGATTTACCGTTTTTTGATAAAAATCAAAAATACTAAATTTTGAGAAAGTAAAATTTATTTATTCCTTCTCTTAATTTTTTATCGGATAACAGTGGTTTTAAAACAAGAAATTACAAATAACTTATCCTATTCCTTTACAATTTGCTTAACCACAATTCCTTTATTGGTATATATTTTTATAGAATACAAGCCAGGTTCTATATCTTTAATATTTATATTTAAAAAATCTGTTTCTTTTGTTACAATTAGTTGTCCTAAAGTAGTAAATAATTCTACATTTTTAATTGTAAGATTTTCTGCTTCAATATGTATAATATCGGAAGTTGGATTAGGATAAACTAAAATTTTATCAGACAAAGAAAAATTAGATTCAGACAATATTGCGGTATTATTTTTTGAAATTATCTGAAAATCTGGATCAATAGCAATATTAGTAACAGCAAAACCTATTGGTTCGCTAAAATATTGTCCATCTTGTGTAAGTTCTAAGCGTATTGTTTGTTCGTTTACTCCTGTTCCATAAACTTTTATTGGCAATGGTGTTTCAAAAAACGAAACCGAATTATGCGATTGCGACTGAAAAACTCTAAAATTAACTCGTTGTGTAACCGCATCATAATTCCAATTTACCGTAAAACTAGGATAGCCTTCACCTCTAAACCAATCGCTAAAAAATTCGGTTAAATTTGTTCCGCTTTCAGCTTCTAAATGGTTTTGTAAATCAATTGTTCTTGCATAAGCAAAAGCTAAATTAGGATCGGATAAATAATTTTTAATTGCTTGGAAAAAGACAGCATCACCTAATTTATAACGCAACATATGCAATACCATTGCTCCTTTTCTATAAGACAATCTACCACTAAATATTCGGTTAACACTTGTTGTATCCGATACAAAAACCGAACCATCATTATAGTATGTTATTTGGTTTATTGCAGAATTTCGCCAACTTTTAAAAGCATTTTGTCCATCAAAATTTTCGGTAACTAATTCTGTTAAATACGTTGCAAAACCTTCATTTAACCAAATATCTTCCCAAGAACCACAAGTTACTTTATCACCAAACCATTGGTGTGCTAATTCGTGAGCAATTAATGAGCGATTAAAATTAACCATAAAAGTCATTGTTGTGTGCTCCATTCCACCACCCCAACCAAATTGAGCATGCCCATATTTTTCGTCAGCATATGGATACATTTCAAACAACGAACCGTATAAATCCATAATTTGTGGTGTTATTGCTGTGCCTGCTTGTGCAGCTACCAAATCCTCTGGATACACATAATTTACTACATCAAAATTACCATTTGCAACATGATCGGTATATACTACGTAATTGGTTACTGCAATTGCAACCAAGTATGCAGGTATTGGATGCTTGTGTTTCCAACGAGTAATAGTATTTGAACCACTAACTGTTTCCGAAATTAACAAACCATTAGATGCTGCTTTATATTGCGAATCGTGTGTAATATATACATCTACGGAATCAATTTTATCATTCAAATCTTGTTTACAAGGCCACCAAGTTTTTGCTCCATATGGTTCGGATAAAGTCCACATTGTAGGTGTGCCACTATGTGTTGTCAAGACGTACGAGCCAAAACCATTTGGATCAGGAAAACCATCGTATGTAATAGATAACGAATCTAAAACACCTGTATTTAAAGTGTTTGGTAAATTAATAATTAATTCGTCATCGGTATTTTGACTGAAGGTTAAACTATTTCCTCGTTGTGTTACGCTAGTTACATTCATATTACTCATCAAATCAAACGTAATCGTATTCATTGGTGATAATGCTTCAAAATACGAAGTTACTGTTCCGTTAATACTAGGTGAACCCATATTTGGTTGCAATTCTAAGCGATGGTATTTTAAATCGTAATTATCGGTATTTGGATTTCTACGAAAAGTCATTCTAGCACTTCCTGATCGTTTTTCCATTTTATACAATTCTTCTAAATAATCTTTCTTTGTAGCTGTTTTATCTGATTGAGAATAAAAAGTAATGCTAAATAAAACGCAAAAAAGTAGTATGAAATGTTTCATAATTGGTAATTTTGTAAAATGTTTTCAAATATACTAATAATAGTTTAAGATGAATAAAAAGTCAAAAAATAAAAAATTAAATTCTTCTTTGTTATTCTTACTGATTTTTTCAGTATTGATGATTGCTATTATTTTTCAGTTTTCAAATAAAACAAGAAAACTACCCATTTATAACCCTGTAGATGTAAATCCAAGATTAGTAGATAGTTCGGTTAGAAACAGAAGCCATGGTCATAAAATTGCAGATTTCCATCTGATTAATCAAGAAGGAAAAATAATTACACAGAAAGACTATAAAAATAAAATATATGTTGCGGATTTCTTTTTTACACGATGCACTACAATTTGTCCGATAATGTCTACAAATATGGCTAGTATTCAAGAAACGTTTAAAGCGGATTCGGATATTATGTTTTTATCTATGTCTGTAACCCCTAAAATAGATAGTATTCCTGTTTTAAAACAATACGCTAAGAAAAAAGGAGCAATCCTCAACAAATGGCATATTACCACAGGAGATAAAAAACACATTTACGATTTGGCAAGAAAATCGTTTATGGCAGTTTTAGATGAAGGTGATGGAGGAGAACAAGACTTTATTCATACCGAGCAATTTATTTTAATTGATAAAAAACAACAAATACGCGGTTTTTACGACGGAACCGATCCAAAAGATATTGAAATACTAAAAAAAGACATCTTAGTTTTGAAAAAGGAATATGAATAATTATGTTAAAATTCATAGTAGTAAACAATATTAAAAAAATACAAACGTTTAAAAAGAGTAAGATTAATTTTTTACACTTTTTCTTTTTCATAGTAATTTTCCCGTTTTGATTTTGTATTAAAACGGGTTTACTATTTTTAAGAATCTATCAAAAAACACCTACTTTGAAAAAAATAATTATTTCCGTAACCAATGATTTAAACACCGATCAACGTGTACATAAAGTCTGTTTATCGTTAGTAAATAATGGGTTTGAAGTGCTTTTAATTGGCAGAAAATTGTCAACTAGCTTACCTTTAAATAGAAGGTATGCCACACATAGAATGTCTTTACTTTTTAAAAGCAGTG
>CAMZLT010000143.1 GCA_947311745.1 uncultured Flavobacteriaceae bacterium
GTGTCGTTTGTTCTACTATTTTTTTTACGGAAAAAGGTAAAACTTCTAAAGGCTCGTTATCTCCTAGGGTTGTTGGTATTAAATAGAGTTTTCCTTTGTTAGTCATTTTGTTGTTGGTTTAATTGAATTTTACTTGTAATTGTTTCACAAGCAGCATCTAGTAAATCATATACTTTTTTAAAACCATTTTCTCCTCCGTAATACGGATCAGGCACTTCTTTTTGTTGGTTTGGATATATTTGATTTAATAGTAAATGAACTTTATCTTTGTCTTGTTGGTTTCTAGCTAAAGCAATAATATCTTGGTAGTTAGTTTTATCCATAACATAGATGTAATCAAAAGTATCAAAATCGTTTATTTGAAATTGTTTAGCTTTTTTATTAGAAATATCAATAGCATGTTTTTTGGCTATTTTAATTGCTCGTTTGTCAGGATGTTCGCCAATATGCCAATTTCCTGTTCCTGCAGATGTAACAGTTGCAATTTCGGAATTTAGCTTGGTTTGTAAAATTCCTTCAGCTAATGGTGAGCGACAAATATTTCCTAAACAAACCATTATGATAGAAACTTTTGCCATTATTATAATTAAATATTTTAAAGAGTTAACTTTTTAGTCAATTCTTCTACATAAACTCTAAATTGTCTATCTGTTTCGCTAAGATTATTTACTGTTTTACAAGCGTGTAATACCGTTGCATGATCTCTACTTCCTATTTGAGAGCCGATACTAGTTAAAGAAGCTTTAGTTAGACGTTTTGCGAAATACATAGCTAATTGTCTTGCTTGAACAATATGTCTTTTTCTTGTTTTAGATTGTAAAGTGGTTACATCCATTTTAAAGTATTTGGAAACTACTTTTTGAATGTAATCGATAGAAACTTCTTTTTTAGTGTTTTTGATAAATTTATCTACAATTTGTCTTGCTAATTCTAAAGTAAATTCTTTTTTGTTAAATGACGATTGTGCAATCATTGAAATTAATACACCTTCTAATTCTCTAACGTTCGCTTTTATGTTTTTAGCAATATATTCAATAATTTCTTCAGGCATTTCTACGCCATCTCTAAATAATTTATTTTTTAAGATAGAAATTCTAGTTTCGTAATCTGGAGCTTGTAATTCCGCGGATAATCCCCATTTAAAACGAGATAACAAGCGTTGTTCCATCTCTTGCATATCTACAGGAGCTTTGTCGGAAGTTAAGATAACTTGTTTTCCGTTTTGGTGTAAGTGGTTAAATATGTGAAAAAAGACATCTTGTGTTCCTTTTTTACCAGATAAAAATTGTACATCATCTACGATTAATACATCAATCATTTGGTAAAAATGAATAAAATCATTTCGCGAGTTACTTTTAACGGAATCAATATACTGTTGAATAAATAATTCAGTAGATATATACAAAACGGTTTTGTCTGGATATTTGTCTTTTACGCTAACACCAATTGCATGTGCAAGATGGGTTTTTCCCAAACCAACTCCTCCGTAAATTAATAAAGGGTTAAAGGAAGTTCCTCCTGGTTTGTTGGCTACGGCAATTCCTGCAGAGCGTGCTAATCTGTTTGAATCTCCTTCTATAAAATTGTCAAAATTATAATTAGGGTTTAGTTGCGATTCTATTTTTACTTTTTGAATCCCAGGTATGATAAACGGATTTCGTAATTCTCGCTTATCGATATCTAAAGGTATTGTGATTCCTTGACTGTTTAGAGGTCTTCTGTTTGAACTTGGAATTTTTACAGTATGTGGTTTTTTACTACTGTATGTGTTTTCCATTTTCACATCGTAAATTAATTTTGCATCTTCACCCATAATTTTGGTAAGCGAAACACGTAAAATTTTGATATAGTGTTCTTCTAGCCATTCGTAAAAAAACTTACTAGGCACTTGTATGGTTAATGCGTTACCTACCAGTTTTATTGGTTTTATTGGTAAAAACCAAGTTTTAAATGCTTGTGGTTTGATATTATCTTTTATAAAAGACAAACATTCGTTCCAAACTTGAGATGCGCTATTATCCATGTTGTTTTAGACTCTTTTTTAAGGGGTTTTTGTTGGTTTTTTGGTTAAAAAAAGATACTCTTTCTTTCAGGTACAAAAATGTGAATTATTTCTATTATAAAAAAATTATTCACCTATTGTTTTATAACTTTTTTTTTCGTATAAGGTTAATGAAAAAATCACCTTAAATTATGATTAAGGTGATTTTTGTAATTATAAAATTTATATCCGTTTAATTTCGATGGATATGTGGTAGATTTAGTTGTTTCCTAAAATTAGAGGTAAGCCATCTTTTCCTCCGACGATTACTACTTTGCTGTTTGGTGATTCGGATAGTCTAAGGGTAGCTTCAATACCTTTATCTCTAAGGATTTTATCGTTTAAAGATGCACTTAAAATTTTATTGGCATCAGCTTTACCTTGTGCTTCAATACGTTGTTTGTCTGCTTCTTTTCTTGCTTTTTGTAATCTAAATTCGTATTCTAAGGATTCTTGTTCTTGTCCTAATTTACGTTCGATAGCATCTTTTATGGTTTTTGGTAGGGTTACATCTCTCACTAAAACTGAAATTAATTCGATATGTTTATTACTTAAAATCTTTTTGGTTTCGTGATCTATTTCATTTTGTATGATGTCTCTTTTTGAGGAGTATATTTGTTCTGGTGTATATCGTCCGACAACACTTCTTGTGGCAGATCGAATAGCAGGTTTTATAACGCGATCTAAATAATTTCTACCAATATTTTGGTGTAATTCGCCTAATTCGTTTTCTTTTGGTTTGTACCATACTGAAGCGTCTAAATTAATGTCTAAACCATTCGAAGATAAAACTTTCATGTGTTCGAATAGTTCTTGCTGTCTTACTTCGTATTTGTATACTTTGTTCCAAGGTAGCACAAGATGAAATCCTTCATCTAAAGGCTCTTTATCTGTTACAACTCCTCCTGAAAGGGTGCGGTATAAAACGCCTCGTTCTCCAGCACCGATAGTTACAGTTGATTTTGAAATAAAAATTAAGGCGATAATTCCGATTACTACTAAGCCAAATATTCCTTTTGGAAATTTTGGTAATTGTGGGTTTTGATTTTTCATTAAATTAGTTTAAATGTTTGATTATGTGTCGATTTTTTGGATGAAAAGTTACAGCAAAATATGGTTTATGATAACTGTTATAGGTGTCCTTTGTATTTTCTTAAAAACCATTCCGTAGATAATAATATAATTATTATGGATAAAAGCGATTTCCAATCGATTAACGGAATTTTAGTTTCTTTAGATTTTTGAATACTATTGTATTTTGGGTTATTTAATATATTTTGAATTAAATTTTTTATTTGGTTAGGGTAGAAAACTTTTCCGTTTGTGTTGTTTGCGAGTTGTTCTAAGTCTTTTTTGTTTGCACCAATAAATTGTTGTTCGGTAGTGTAATCTAAGATAGTAAAATTGCCATGTTTTTTTTGTTTCTTTTCGGA
>CAMZLT010000144.1 GCA_947311745.1 uncultured Flavobacteriaceae bacterium
ATCAACAATTACAAGCAATGCGAGATGCAGCAAACAACCAAGGAGGTGGCGCAGGAATACTAATGGGAATGAACACAGGAATGCAAACAGGTGCTATGATGGGACAACAAAACCAACAACAAGTACCACAACAACAACAACAAGCACCTCAGCAAACCGAAAGTCCTATGGACAAACTCAAAAAACTTAAAGAAATGTTTGATATGGAGTTAATTACAGAAGAAGAATTTACTGCTAAGAAAAAAGAGATTTTGGATAGTATGTAGACGTTATATTAGATTCGTAAAAGGAGTGTAAAATTAAACTCTGTCTGATTTTTTTTAAGTTTGACATACATTTTAGTTTTTTCGCAGTGAAAACCTTTGTAGATTTATGGCATAATAAAAAAACTGTCTAATTTTTTAGACAGTTTTTTATTATAAATAAGTTATGATTTTTTTTGCGGTTAAGCTAAAACTTCTCTTACTTTTTCTGCAGCTTCTTCAAATTCCGTAACCGAGATTACATCCAAACCACTTTTTACAATTAATTCTTTTGCTTCTTTTGCATTTGTTCCTTGTAGACGTACAATAATCGGAACTTTAATAGCATCTCCCATATTTCTGTATGCATCTACAATACCTTGAGCTACACGATCACAACGGACAATTCCACCAAAAATATTTACTAAAATTGCTTTTACATTTGGGTCTTTTAAAATAATTCTAAAACCAGTCTCTACACGTTCAGCATCTGCAGTACCACCAACATCTAAAAAGTTAGCAGGCTCACCTCCATTTTGCTTGATTAAATCCATCGTTGCCATAGCAAGACCAGCTCCGTTTACCATACAACCAACATTTCCGTCAAGATCAACGTAATTTAGCCCTGCCGCATTAGCTTCTACTTCAATGGCATTTTCTTCTCTAAAATCACGCAATTCCACATAATCTTTATGTCTAAATAGTGAGTTATCATCTAAAGATACTTTTGCATCTACAGCTATAATTTTATCATCACTAGTTTTTAAAACTGGGTTAATTTCAAATAAAGCAGAATCCGATTTTACATAAGCAGTATATAATGCAGAAACAAATTTTGTCATTTCTTTAAAAGCTTTACCGCTTAAACCTAAATTAAAAGCAATTTTTCTTGCTTGAAAACCTAATAATCCTAATTCTGGATCGATTTCTTCATGAAAAATTAAATGTGGTGTTTTTTCGGCAACAGCTTCAATATCCATTCCTCCTTCAGTAGAATACATAATCATATTTTTACCTGTCGCTCTGTTTAAAAGAACAGACATATAAAATTCACTAGTTTCGGATTCTCCTGGATAATACACATCTTCGGCAATTAAAACTTGATGTACTTTTTTACCTTCAGCAGAAGTTTGTGGTGTAACTAACATCATTCCTAAAATAGAATTAGAAATTTCTTGTACTTCTTCTAAGGATTTTGCAAGTTTTACACCTCCACCTTTTCCTCGTCCACCAGCATGTACTTGAGCCTTAATAACCCACCAACCTGTACCAGTTTCTTTAGTTAATTTTTTAGCAGCTTCTACCGCTTCTTCTGGTGTGGTAGCAACAATACCTCTTTGTATGTTTACACCAAAACTATTTAATATTTGTTTACCTTGATATTCGTGTAAATTCATTTTATTTGATTTTGAATGCAAAAATAATTAATTAATACCGATTTTAACCGTAAAAAAAAATATTTTTAAAAAATGTAACAAATGCTTTTTTTTTACGTCTATAAGTAAAATGTCTTAACATCATATTCTATACTTTAAAATTTAAATACCATGAGATTATCTTTTTTAGTCTTTT
Source organism: uncultured Flavobacteriaceae bacterium (assembly GCA_947311745.1). Taxonomy (GTDB): domain Bacteria; phylum Bacteroidota; class Bacteroidia; order Flavobacteriales; family Flavobacteriaceae; genus S010-17. Next base: position 1,815 of record CAMZLT010000144.1, read on the forward strand.
TAAGCTTATGTATTCATATTGTAAATGCACAAGATTCTATAAAAAAAACATATACTATCAAAAGAGTTTCTATTGCTCCTAAAATAGATGGTTCCTTAGATGATGCTGTATGGAAAGATGCCAGTATTGCAAAAGATTTTGTAATGCTTAGACCAGACGCTGGTAAAAAAGAACCAGATAACAAAAAAACAGAAGTTCGGGTTGTGTACGATGATAATGCCATTTATGTTGGTGCATATATGTATGATGATGAACCCGAAAATATTCCTGTTGAATTTCAAACCAGAGATAATTTTGGGAATGCTGATTTTTTCGCTTTCGTGATTAATCCATTTAATGACGGAATAAATCAATTTGAATTTTTTTTAACAAGTGCTGGTAATCAAAACGATGCGATTGTAACTTCAAATGGTGAAGACTTCAGTTGGAATGCTGTTTGGAAAAGTAGCGTTTCTATAGTTAAAGATGGCTGGATTGTTGAAATGAAAATCCCCTATGCAGCCTTGCGTTTTAGTAATGACACCAAGCAAACTTGGAGTATGAATTTACATCGTAATTTCAGAAATACACGCGAACAATACGTGTGGAATCCTGTTAATGTTGAGGTAGGAAGCATTGCTCAATACGATGGAATTATTAACGGAATTGAAAATATAAAACCGCCATTACGTTTAAGTTTTAATCCATTTGTTTCTGGCTCGGTTACCGATTATGCCAAAGACACTTCATTTGATTGGACTGCTGGTTTGGATGTAAAATACGGAATTAACGAAAGTTTTACTTTAGACGCAACTTTGGTTCCTGATTTCGGACAAGCAAGTTTTGATGATATTGTTCTGAATTTAGGTCCTTTTGAACAAATATACTCCGAACAAAGAGCGTTTTTTACAGAAGGAACAGAACTTTTTTCTAAAGGAAACCTGTTTAATTCGCGTAGAATTGGTGGTACTCCTATACGAAAATACGATGTAGATTCAAGTTTAAATAGCACAGAAAACATTTCGGAAAATCCAGATAAAGTAAAAGTATTAAACATTGTAAAAATTTCTGGACGAACCAAAAAAGGACTTGGTGTTGGTGTGTTAAATGCAATCACAGATAAAACCGAAGCTATCATAAAAGATAGTGCTGACGGAAGTAAAAGAAAATTTATAACCGAACCTCTAGCAAATTACAATGTTTTTGTTTTAGACCAACAATTCAATAAAAATTCGTCTGTATCGCTAGTAAATACTAACGTTATTCGAAATGGTGATTTTAGAGATGCAAACGTTACCTCTATTTTATACAACATAAATAAAAAAGATAATAGTTACGGTATTTCTGGAGGTATTTCATTATCTAACGTGTTTGATACTAACCAAACCTCAACTGGTAAACAAGCAAATATTTATTTAGGGAAAAAATCAGGACAACATCGTTACGGAATCGGCGCTAGAATAATGGACGACAAATACAATAAAAACGACCTAGGATATCAAAGACGTAACAACTATAAAAGTTACAATGTAAGATATTCATACAGGCAATTCAAACCAAAAGGGATATTTAACAATTATAGCATTTATAGCTATGCTAGTGTTGGTTATCGCTATAAATTAGATAAAACTTCCGATTTTTATACAAACCGAAAAAATAAATTTACAGGTTCAAATATAAACTTAGGTTTTAGAGGAACTACAAAAAAACAATTTAGCTTTGGAGGAAATTTTAATTCTGGAATTGGAAAACAATACGATTATTTTGAGCCTAGAATTTCCGGTAGATTTATCGAATTAAATTCAAATATAAACTCCAATATATACATCTCAACAGATTATTCTAAAAAAATAGCCTTAGATGTATATACCTATTCTGGCATAACATATAACCAAAAAAATAGTCATTGGATTGGCTTAGGAATTAATCCAAGATTTAGATTTAGCAACAAATTTACATTGCATTACGGAATTGATATTGGTAACGAGAAAGAAGAAATAGGTTTTGCAGATTTTGACAGTTCTGATAACAGTATTTTTGGTAAAAGAGATACCTTTAATTTAGAAAATTCTATTTCTGCTAAATATAACTTTTCAACAAAAGCAGCTTTAGGCTTATCCGTAAGACAATATTGGACACAAGTAAACTACAAAAATCAATATTATTTATTAGATACAAATGGTAAATTAATCAATAGTAGCTACACTGGTAACAATGATGATAATTTCAATACGTGGAATTTTGATTTAAAATTTAATTGGGAATTTGCTCCAGGAAGTCAATTTGTTGCCTTATACAGAAACCATATTTACAAAGATGATAACAAATCAAGAATTAATTTTAATGAAAATTTGAATAATTTATTTAGAGATGATTTATGGCAGAATTTTTCGGTAAAATTAATTTATTATTTAGACTATAATCAAGCAAAAAATTGGCTGTAAATTTAAATCCTAACGTGTTTAAGTAAAAAACAATACATTTATTGTAACAAAACGTAATTTAGCACTACCAATAGATAACTTAACCAACCAAATTGAATAAAGAACTAGAAAATAAGTTTGTAAAAGATATTCAAAAAAACCAAGGGATTATACATAAAATATGTAGAGCATATACACATGATAATGCTTCGCATAAAGACCTTTTTCAAGAGATATCGATACAATTATATAAGGCATACCCTAAGTTTAGAGGCGAATCTAAATTTAGTACATGGATGTATAGAGTTGCCTTAAATACTGCTATTTCTTTATACCGAAAATCAAAAAGAAATGTAGTTACATCCGAAATTTATGACAATTTAAAAGAATTAGAATATAAAGAATACGACGATACAAAAGACAAACAATTAGAAATGCTATACAAAGCAATTCACGGTCTAAACGATATTGAAAAAGCACTATGCTTGTTATATCTTGAGAATAAACCATACACCGAAATCGCCGAAACTTTGGGTATTTCCGAAGTAAATGCAAGAGTAAAAATGAATAGAACAAAACAAAAATTAAAAAAAATATTAAATCCTTAAGATATGGACGTATTAGACAACTTTAAGGATGCTTGGAAACATCAAGAAAATAAAAATATCCAATTTTCCGAATTAGATATTACCAAGATGGTACATAAAAAATCTACTTCTATTGTAAAATGGATTTACTACATCAGTATTATAGAATTTATTGTAATGTTTACACCAAATTTATTTACCGATTATTCCGAATTAGATGAGTTAGGAATTTCAGGTTTTATCAAAAGTATTTTAGTTATTAGTTTTATAGTAGCAATGGTATTTATTTATCTTTTTTATAAAAATTACAAAAATATTTGTGTAAATGATTCTGCAAAAAAATTAATGGAAGGCATTTTAAAAACCAAAAAAACCGTTTCTAATTATATCATAACGCAACTGTTTTTAGTTGCTGTTACTACAATTACAGTTATTTATTACACCATTCATTCGTATGATGTTACTAATGAAACACATATTGCAAGTAAAATTAGTTTTTGGATAGTAATGATTGCAATTACATTAATTATTCTTAGTCTATTATGGCTTTTTTACCAATTACTTTACGGTATTTTACTAAAAAGATTAAAAGAAAATTACAAAGAACTAGCTAAAAATTAGTATGTTACCTATGATGATACGGCTCATTTTTTAAAATGGTAAATGCACGATAAATCTGTTCTATCACAAATAACCGAAACATTTGATGCGAAAAAGTCATTTTTGAAAACGATATTTTTCCTTGTGCTTTTTTATAGACATTTTCTGAAAAACCATAAGGACCACCAATTACAAAAACCAATTGCTTAATACCTGCATTCATCTTTTTTTGCATAAATTCCGAAAACTGAATAGAAGTAAACTCTTTTCCTTTTTCATCTAATAATATCAAATTATCGCTTGCTTGTATTTTTTTTAAAAGTAATTCTCCTTCTTTTTCTTTTTGTTGCTTTTCCGATAAATTTTTAGCATTTTTTATATCTGGAATTATTTCCAATTCAAATTTAATATAATGTTGTAACCTATTTTGATAATTATCCATTAAAATTTTCAAATTTTTATCGTCGGTTTTACCTATGGCAAGAAGTTTGATTTTCATATTGCAAATATAAAACATATTTTTGCTAAAATATTTTAAAATGATTTCAGAAAAACAATTTCAAACCGAACTAGATTTAATTATTAAAAATGCTATTAGAGAGGATGTTGGTGACGGCGATCACAGCTCTTTAGCGTGTATTCCTGCTTCGGCAAACGGAAAAGCAAAACTTTTAGTAAAAGACACTGGTATTATTGCAGGTGTTACCTTCGCTGAAATGATTTTTAAATACGTAGATGCTAATTTAAAAGTAGATATACGCATTAAAGATGGTAGCAAAGTAAAATTTGGCGATATTGTTTTGTATGTTTCAGGAAGCTCGCAATCTATTTTAAAAGCCGAACGTCTTGTTTTAAATGCTATGCAACGAATGAGTGCCATTGCAACCAAAACCAAGCAATTTATGGATTTATTGGAAGGTACAAAAACAAAAGTACTAGATACTAGAAAAACCACTCCAGGAATTAGAGCCTTAGAAAAATGGGCAGTAAAAATTGGTGGAGGAGAAAATCATCGCTTTGCATTATACGATATGATAATGTTAAAAGATAATCACATAGATTTTGCAGGAGGGATTACCAAGGCAATCAAAAAAACACAGCAATATTTAAAAGACATAAATAAAGATTTAAAAATTATTGTAGAAGCAAGAAATCTTAAAGAAATTGAGGAAATTTTACAATCCAAAGGAATTTACAGAATTTTAATAGACAATTTTAATTACGAGGATACTAAAAAAGCAGTAAAAATGATAGGAAATACTTGTTTAACTGAATCCTCTGGAGGAATTAACGAAAAAACTATTCGTAAATATGCCGATTGTGGTGTGGATTATATTTCCAGCGGAGCACTGACACACTCTGTTTACAACATGGATTTAAGCTTAAAAGCTGTTTAATCTTGATTATTTCACACTTTTTATACAAGAAAAAAGGCTAAAACTCCTTATTAAATTTTTATTTAATAATAAATCAAATAAAACTACTATTAGTAATTAATTAGTTGTAGATTTGCAACTTATTAATTATTATTATAAAATGACAGGTACAGTAAAATTTTTTAATGAGTCCAAAGGTTTTGGATTTATTGTAGAGGATGACTCTAACACAGAACACTTCGTTCACATTTCAGGATTAATCGATGAGATTAGAGAAGGTGACAAAGTAGAATTTGAATTAAAAGAAGGTAGAAAAGGATTAAATGCAACTGATGTAAAAGTTGTTGACTAATTTTATCCATAAAATTTTAATTACTAAAGGCTGTCTAAAAAGACAGCCTTTTTTTATGTATAATAATTTATCAAAATAAAAAAACCATCCAATTTTTTGGATGGTTTTTTCAATAAAATATTTTATTTGTTATTTACAAATGAATAACTTCATCATAAGCTGCAGCAACAGCTTCCATAACTGCTTCACTCATTGTTGGGTGTGGATGTATTGCTTTTAACACTTCATGCCCTGTGGTTTCTAGCTTTCTACCTAAAACGGCTTCGGCAATCATATCGGTAACTCCTGCTCCAATCATATGACAACCTAGCCATTCGCCATATTTAGCATCAAAAATCAC
>CAMZLT010000145.1 GCA_947311745.1 uncultured Flavobacteriaceae bacterium
TAATGTTTCGTTAACGGCAAGTGCACTATCGCCTTCCCAAGCTAAAAAACCAATTTTTGCATTGTTGTTGTCTGCTACATATAAATCGCTAACTTGAATGGTTAATTCAGGGTTAGCACCACTAACCGATTCTAAACCGTCATAAATATTGATTTGACTGTAAGCTAAAGAGTCTTTTTTATAAATTATTAGGATTGCCCAACCACCAAAATTAATTCCGTTAGGGCAATATGTTGCAATTACATTGGTTAAATCTAATTCGGAAACCGTATAATTGCCATTGCCTGTATTTTGTATTTGCGAAGTAACATTAGCAAAACAGCTAAAAAAATCGTACGAAAAATAGTTGTTTAAAAAAGTACTTTCTGCAAGGATAGTTGTATTGTTAAGTTTTATTTGGGTATCTCCTATTCCTGAACCAGCCCAATATAAGTAAGCAGCTAAGATTTGGCTATTGGTATCTAAGTTAAGGTTGGCAGTAGATGTTGTTAAAATATCACAACTTGTTCCGCTTTCATTTTCAACGATATTTAAGGTGTTGCCAAACATGGTAAAATCAATTTTGCCTACAAATTGATCTTTTAAGGCAATATTTTGCGAAAATAAAAAATTGTAGGTAAAAAAAACAAAAAATAATAATTTGTGGTTTTTCATGATTTGGTTTAATTCCGTAATTAAAAAACTTAAATATACATAAATATTTTAACTTCAATCTTGTAAAAAAATAATTCAATATAATTTTACAACATTATAATATTAAAAGGTATAATATTACCGCAAACTAAAATGTCCTTTTCGTTCTATACGTTGTCCTTGGTTGTTAAAAAATACGGCAACAAACCAGTAATCGGTTGGTTCGGCAGGTTGGTTTAGGTATTTTCCGTCCCAACCAGCATCTTGGTTGGTGAAATCGGATATAATTTTACCATGTCTGTCAAAAACAGTAATTAAAACTTTGCTAAAAGCATCTATCCCTTTAATTTGCCACGTGTCGTTTATACCATCGCCATTTGGCGTTAAAAATTTAGGAAAACGAATAATTTGAACGGCTTGTATTACTTCGCCACAACCATTTCTGTCTCTTATATGAACGTTGTGTAAACCTACCGAAACATATTCAAAAATATGACCTGTATTGGTATTTCCTGTAACAAAATCGCCATTGTCTAAGGCAAAATCATAATCGCCTTCGCCTGTAACGATAACGGTTATTTTGTTATTTTCTGAATTATCTTGTATAAGGATACTAGTTATCGAAGCAATATTAGATTCCGTAATTTCAAAATATTTTGTTCTAGAGCAATTTGTTCCGTCTGTTGTGGTAGCAGTAACGGAGTATTCTCCTGCTTTGCTCATTTCTAGGTAGGTATTTGATGTATCTACCGAAATATCAGTACCATCTCTATCGTACCAATTGTAGGTGTAATTACCTTCTTGATTATAAATATCTACCGAAATTGGCATAGATAAATTTAAACACAAAACTTGGTTGTCTATATCAAATTCTGGTAGTGGATTTACAATAAATTCTAAAGTGGTACTAACCGAACAACTATTATTATTGCGATTAGTAATTATAGCTGTTACAGTTTGACTGGTAGTGTCAAATGGATTTGGTAACGGACTTGGATTGCCTTGTTCGTTAAAAATTTGTGTACCATCCTCGTTAAAATAGGTAATTTCCATTTCAGGTTGTGCATAATTACTTCCTAAAAGTGTATATTCTACAAGGTTTGTATTAAACGAAGCAATGCCATCTTGATCGTTTATACCATCATCGCAAAGTGGTGTGAAAATAGGAGTATCTGCAATGTATGGTGTCGCATCGACAATAAAATTAAGCGTTGTTTCTGCTTGACAAGGACCGTCAAGTGCATTGGTAGCATCGTTTTTTGTAAGTACACGAAAAGTTGCTGTACCAGTTAAAAACGGATTTGGCAAAGCAGGAGAATATTCTGTGCCATCTGTCGCAATGTACGTTAGTGTTACACCTGTTTGTCCTTGTAAAATTTCATTATTATAGGTACTTGTATCAAATGGAAAAGTTCCGTTTATATCATTTGCACAAGTCCTTTTATCACTAGGTTGATGTGCTATCGGAATTGGTTCTACAAACAATTCAACAAATAAATTTTCACCAAATCCAATGCAATCTAAATTTAATGAATTATTTACACGAATATATATTTTTTCGTAATTTACAGAATTGATATTTCGGTAATTATTTAGATTAGTAATTTCATTTTGCTGTAACAAACCATCTTGTGTGTTGTGGTAAAAAGAAACTTGTAAATCAGCTTGTTGTGTATTAGGAAATAAGGCAATGACATCATTTGTAATATTACTTAAATCAAAACTAGCAATGCCATCTGTTTGATCGTTGTTTGCATTATCCGCACCATTTGTGTCTAAAAAATCATCGCAATGCGAAATGGAACCATGGTACATCGTACTAGTTGTTGTTACTTGAATTTCTATTTCAGAAATACTAAAGCAACCATATTGGTTTTCGGTTCTTGCCCAAATACTACGTGTATTTGTATAAAAATTAGTATCATTTGCAATAGATGGAGTACCAGCAATAGCGTCTGCATTAGTATTGTGGTAAGTTATGATTACATTATTTTCTGAAGTAATTTCAGAATTTAAAATGGTTAAATCTAAATAAGAAAAGCCATCTGAATCCTCATCACATTGTTTAATGTTAATTGGTGAATTTACAACAGGATTTGTATGAAAAACAACATTTGCTTCACCACGTAAAGGGCAATCACCATTATCAAATTCAACCGATAAGACATAAAATCCAGCACTATAAGTGGTATTTTCATCGATATCTAAAAAAGGAGTGGTAACAGGAATAAGATTTGAGTCTTTAGTCCAAGTGTAGGTTATTCCAACACCAGTAGGAAAGCCAGAAGTGTCTGGTTGAAGGCGATATGTGTCTCCTTGACATAAATCTAAATCGGTGATAATATCTGTTGCTGTAGGAATGACAATATTTAAGTTTGAAATAAATAGCGATTGTATAAAAGGAGGTAATCCTTGTGTAGAAGTAGCACTTCCTAAACTTATTGTTTGGTGTTCGTAATTTACAGCTGCACCTAAGTTATTCGGTTCGTTTATAACACTTATAGCATCAGAATTATCACTTGCCCAATAAATTTTACCATTCGATGCTAGTTGTAATGCACCTCTAGTGTTGTAATAGGAATGTACTAAGTATCTAGAAGTATTTACAGCTGCTGGAGTACCTTGTTCTAAATCAAATTGAAATAATTTTTCCTCTGCACCGTTAAAATCACCAGTACTTATATATAATCTTTTGCTATTTGCGGAAAATTCTACACCATAGCCGTTACCTGGTAGGTTTAAAGAATACCCATTCGAGATAGTACCTGTGGTAATATCAAAATCATAGATATATGTGCCACCAGTCATATTTGCGGCTACTATTTTTTGTCCGTTAGGAGATACTTTTAAATAACCTCTTACATCTGTTGTAAAGTTGTTAACTGTAGAAATAACAGGATTTGTTGATACACCAGTTGCATCTACATAAAAGGAATAAAATCTGTTGTTTACCAAAGAAATTACCCAGTATGCATTACAGCCATCGGCTTCAACAGCAGTAACTTTTTCAGTCCAAGAATTGCTTAAAGATCCGGATAAATTTACAGGAGTAGATACTACAGCTCCTAATCCTGTATTTGCTGACATATCAATAGTATAATACATAAATCCTGCATTAGGATTTGTTCCTTGTGGTGTCGCATTCGTACCAACGGTAAATAAATAAAACAGATCATCATTGTTAGGATTGGGTACAATTAATCCAGATTGCGAACTAGAAGGATTTCCTCCTAAATTAGTTCCGTTTTGCATGATTGTATGGTTTCGACTATACACTGTAACCCCATCTGTGTAAAATAATAAATTACCATTTGCGTCAGAAAAAGACGAGCATCCTTCGGTTGTAACTAGAGCTCCTCCAGTTATCGGTACAGGATCTCCTGTACTAAAATTAAGTCCTGCATGATTACCAAAAAACCAATTATCAGCTTCTCTTTGTGAAAAACTAGTTAAGAACACACCAAAAATTAGGATTATGGTAAATAGAAATTTAGTATTCATATTTGTTACTTTATTTAAGAATGATAGAATTTCATTCCGACTTAGCTTACAAATATAAGGAAACGTATTTTTATTTTAGTCACTTTTGTTTACAAATCTCTACGTTTTAATAGTTTGTAGGATAGAAAAATGAAAATAAAAGTCCAAATTACAACAATAAGTAATTGGTACCAATGTATGTGGTAATCGATATTTAATAATTCTTTGGTGTTACTTTCTTTAGCCATAGTTTTTACAAACTTAAATCTAGAAAAAGGTTGAATTATTAAATTAGACATCGCTTGTAATGGAAAAAATTGTGAAACTTTTTCGTAAATATCCGTATCTCTAAAAAAGTTCCAACGCATTAGACCATAGGCTATTTTTTCTATGAAGAACCAAACTAGTAAACCACCAATAGCAAAGGCAGAACGTTTTATTAAAACACCTAAAAATAAGCCAAAACTGAAAAAGCCTACTAGTTTTATAAAATATGCCAATAAAAACTCTAAATCAGTTGTTACGGATGAAAATTCTTTAAAATCAGAATATAAATATCCTTGTATTAACGAAACTATTAGTACAAATAAGGTGGAAATAAACGATAAAGTTAAAACCATATAAAACTTAGATAGAATAAACTCTTTTTTACTTAAACCGTCAATTAAGTTTTGTTTTATAGTACGATTTGCATATTCGTTTGCTGTTAAAGAAACTACCACTAAAAGTAAAAATATTTTAAAAAGAGAGGCAAAATAAGTGTTAAAATGCCATATATACGGAAAATTAAAAATGCCTTGATCTGCAATATTTAGTTCTAATTCGCCTAAATTTAATTTTATCGATGCAATTAATGAAATACTCATTAATAAGAAAAAATAAACAATAATTAAAATCTTACTGGCTTTACTATTTTTAAGTTTTATCCATTCTATTTGTAATAATCTAAACATTTTTTTGCGTATTATTAGTTAAACTTAAAAATTGCTGTTCTAAACTTGGTTTTCTTTTTTGTAAATGCGAAAGAATTATACCGTTTTGAAAGCAATATTGATTAATTTCGGAAGCAGATAAATCTTTGTTTAGTGTGAGAGTTAACAGTTCTTTTTCTTTTTTTATAGCTGAAACCCCTTCTAAATTTAATAAAACACTTTCTAAGCCTTCAATATTTTTAGAAACACTTACATCTACAAATCCAAAAGAAGCAGTCATTTCATCAGTTCTGCCTTCGTATAATTTTTTTCCTTTTTGAATAACAATTACATGCGAACAAATTTTTTCTACTTCATCTAGTAGGTGCGAAGCTAATAATATGGTAGCACCATCGTTTGCAATTTTTTTAATAATTTCGCGTATTTCGTGAATTCCTTGCGGATCTAATCCGTTAGTTGGTTCATCTAAAATTAAAAATTCAGGATTGTTTAATAATGCCGATGCAATGGCCAAACGCTGTTTCATACCCAAAGAAAAGCTTTTAAATTTGGAATGCTTTCTAGAAAGTAAGTTTACTTGTTCTAGTTTTTGATCGATTCTAGTTTCCGAAATACCTTTAATTTTACAAACTAATCGTAAATTTTCATAAGCACTCATATTTGGATAAAAATTAGGATGCTCGATAATTGCACCGACTTTTTTTAAGGCATCGTGCACTTCTAATTCACCACCAAACCACGAAAAATCACCACTAGTCTTATTAACAACATTTAAAATAATGCCTAAAGTAGTAGATTTTCCACTTCCGTTTGGTCCTAAAATACCATATACATTTCCTTTTTTAATGGTAAAAGAAAGTTTATTTACAGCGTGAACCTTACCAAATTTTTTATCTAAACTGTTTAATTCTAAAATTGTATTCAAAATAATTTGTTTTGTTTTTTATACGGCGAGCAAGAATTAAATACTTAAATTAAAGTAGTAAATACAACTTTCCGAGGGTTAGGAATTAAATTTATTTTTTCAAAAGATGAGAGGTGAAATCTCTTTCTTTAGAATGGATAAAGTTCTTACCTTTTCTCGTCTAAAAGTTGAGGTATGAATCCACTTAACCGAAAACCAAAGATATAAAATTTCTGCCATGTTAGAAAATGGAAATAAATAAAGTAGATAACGGTTATTCTTAATAAAAAATGAACGTAGCGTAGAATATACACGCAATTTAGCAAATCTAAGTATCGTTATTGTTAAAAAACAAAATCAAAACATGAAGAATTTACTCAAGAAGTTGAGTTACTATTAAAACAAGATTATAATCTTGATCAAGTTGTAGAAAGTTTAAAAAAAGCTAGAAAATTAATTTTCTAGCTTTTTTAGTATTGAATGAAATTTAATATTTTTTACTTCACAAAATTAATTTTACGCATTCGTAAGCTTAATGGAGTAACTTCTAAATATTCATCATCTCTAATATATTCCATACATTCTTCTAAAGAAAACTCTACTTTAGGGAAAATTTTTGCAGCATTATCATTTCCAGAGGAACGTACATTAGTTAATTGTTTTCCTTTGATAAGGTTTACTGCTAAATCATCATTTTTACTATTTTCACCAACAATTTGACCTTTATAAATTTCTTCATTCGGATCGATAAAGAAACGACCTCTATCTTGTAATCTGTCAATAGCGTAAGCAGTTGCTTTACCAGTAATTGATGAGACAATTGCTCCTTTTCCTTCATCGGAAAACTCACCTTTTAACGGTGCGTATTCACTAAAACGATGGTTGATAATTGCAGTACCAGAAGTTGCCGTTAATATTTTATTTCGTAAACCTATTAATCCTCTTGACGGAATGGTAAATTCTAAATGTTGTAAATCACCTTTAGGTTCCATAACTAGTAAATCACCTTTACGTAAGGAAACTAAATTAATGGCTTTACTTGCATGTTCTTCAGGTACGTCAATAGATAAGGTTTCCATTGGTTCGCATTTTACACCATCAATAACTTTAATAATTACTTGTGGTTTTCCTACTTGTAATTCGTAACCTTCTCTACGCATGGTTTCGATTAATACGGATAAATGCAATACGCCACGACCGTAAACAATAAATTTATCTTCCGAATCGGTATATTCAATTTTCATTGCTAGATTTTTTTCTAGCTCTTTTTCTAATCTATCACGTAAATGTCTAGATGTTACATACTTACCTTCTTTACCGAAAAATGGCGAATTATTAATAGTAAACAACATACTCATAGTAGGTTGGTCAATAGCAATTCTTGGTAATGCTTCTGGTTCTTCTAAATCGGCAATAGTATCACCAATTTCAAAGCCTTCAATACCTGTAATTGCACAAATATCACCGCTTCGTACTTTGGATACTTTCATTTTTCCCATTCCTTCAAAAACGTGAAGTTCTTTAATACGTACTTTTTTGAAAGTCCCATCAGCTTTACAAAGTTTGTAGTCTTTGTTTTCTTCTAAATCACCTCTAAATACTCTACCAATAGCAATTCTTCCTGTAAAAGATGAAAAATCTAATGAAGTTATTTGCATTTGTGGTGTTCCTTCGCGATATGGAGCTTCAGGAATGTATTTTATTATGGAATCTAAAAGCGGAATAATATTGTCTATTTGTTCTTTCCAATCGTAATTCATCCAACCAAATTTTGCTGACCCATAAACAGATGGAAAATCTAATTGTTCTTCGGTTGCATCTAATGCAAACATTAGATCAAAAACTTTTTCGTGTACTAAATCAGGTGTACAGTTTTCTTTATCTACTTTATTAATTACTACAATTGGTTTTAATCCTAACTCTAAGGCTTTACCTAAAACAAATCGTGTTTGTGGCATTGGTCCTTCAAAGGCATCTACTAATAAAAGTACACCATCAGCCATTTTTAATACACGTTCTACTTCACCTCCAAAATCGGCGTGACCAGGAGTGTCAATCACATTAATTTTTACGCCTTTATACGTTACGGAAACGTTTTTTGAAAGAATTGTAATTCCTCTTTCTCGTTCTAAGTCGTTAGAGTCTAGTAAAAGATCGGTACGAACTTTACGTTCGTCTAAAATTTTTGCTTGGTCGATAATTTTATCTACTAATGTTGTCTTTCCGTGATCAACGTGTGCAATAATTGCTATGTTTCTAATGGATTGCATATTCTTTATATCTATTTTTAAAAGCGGCAAAAATACGGTTTAACTTACGAATAGCACTTGTTTTATGAATTTATTTTTAATAAAGTGATATTTATCACATAATTTGAATTAAAAGATGTTAATTTTGTAAGATAATTAATCTAAATTTATATGTTATGATAAAATCATTTTTACCTTTAATAGATTGGACAATGGGAGTTATTGGTGGGCTTTTTTTATTTGTTGTATTTGGAGGATTGGCATTAATGCTTGTTCTTTTTATGCGTAGTGGTAAAAAGAAATAGTATTTATTTTTTGCCTATTCTATATAATTGCATACTTTTATGCTTTGTTTAGGGTATGAAAGAAAAGTTTTGTTTGAATAAGAATGCACTGTTATTTATTGCATTTTACTTTTTTCCGTTTTTTGTATTAGCTATTTTGGGTGTTTTTTTAATTTCTGAATTAAAAGTATATTTAAAAGAAATTGTACAATTTGGTTTTTTTACTACAATTCTTTTCTGTATTTCTCAATTGACTAACAATATTAAAATTAAAACTTTTTTTTATCGTTTTAGTTTTGTTTTATTGTCTTTTTTAGTTTTTATAAAATTAGCTTTTTACTATAATTTTGACGCACAATTAAGTGCTTCGGCATTTTATTTATTATTTGAAACAAACACGAATGAAAGTTCAGAATTTCTTAATTTTTATATAAATACACCGTTACTAATTTTGTTTTTAATATTGAGTTTTGCAGCAATTTTATTTGTGTTAAACGCTAAAATAAAATTTTTAAAGTATCATTCTGTTGCTAAGCGATTTGCCTTTTTTGTATTTGCAATTTTACTTTCAAGTTTAATTTATTGGAAATTATCTAATGAAAACGTTTTATTTAAAACCGTTGCTTCTTATAATGAGTATATAACTTTTAAAGAATTGTTTAAGAATGATTTAGCTCAAGAAAGATCAAAATTTATGGGTGATGCTATTTCCAGTAAAATTGAGCAAACATATGTAGTAATTATAGGTGAATCCACTTCAAAAACACATATGCAAATTTATGGTTATGCAAGAAATACAACACCTAAATTAAGTAAAATAAAAGATAGTTTACTTGTTTTTACCGATGTTATTACTCCTCACACACATACAATAACTGCTTTAGATAAAATTTTAACGTTAAAAGATTTAAAAAATCCTGATAAAAAAGATAATACTTCGTTGGTACAACTTGCGAATCAGGCAGGTTTTTATACCTATTGGATTTCAAATCAAAGACCTGTTGGTATGTATGAAAGTATACCAAGTTTAATAGGTAAAGCAGCACAAAATACTATTTTTACAAATAGTAAAGATTATACAAACTATGTTTATGATGCTAAAATACTTCCTGAATTGGAAAAAGCATTGTCTAGTTTACATAAAAAAAAGATTATTTTTATCCATTTAATGGGAACACATTCTGGTTATAAAAAACGTTATCCAAAAGAATTTAATGTTTTTACAGATTCAAAAAATATAAAAACAACAAATAATTCTAGTGTTGCTATAAGCCGAATTAACCAATACGATAATGCCAATTTGTACAACGATTACATTGTGAGTGAAATTATTAAACGAGTAAAAAATAAAAACACAAATAGTTATGTGTTGTATTTTTCCGATCATGGTGATGAGGTTTATGACACCTTAGATTTTTGTGGTCATAACGAGTGGCGTGGTACAAAAAGTATGCACGAAGTTCCGTTTATATTGTGGCTTTCCGAAAAATATAAACGTGAAAATCCAAATGTTAAAAATTGGAAAAACTATACCAATCGCAGTTATTTATTAGACGATTTTGCACACAGTTTTGCAGAATTAAGTGCTATTAAATTTTCCGAATTAGATACTGTCAAAAGCATATTTAACACTAATTTTAAACCAAAAAAACGTATTTTGGCTAATGGAAAAAACTACGATGAAAAGAAAAAATAAATACCTTATCGGAATAGTATTTTTAATCGTTTTATATTTTTTATATAAATATTCGCCTTATAAACTAGATTATATCGGTCATTATAATAAAATTTGGGCACATCGTATAGATGATGAAACTAAATTAAAATCGGCTATTAAATATTTTAAAGGAGTAGAAGTAGATTTGGTTTATAATAGTGAAAAAAAATATTTAGATGTAGGACATCCTCCAGTGCAATCTATTGGTTTGAGTTTGGATAAATACCTTAGTAATTTAACTAATAAAAAACCATATATTTGGTTGGATATTAAAAATTTGGATGTTACCAATGCAGTAGAAATACATTCATTACTTGAAAAATTGTGTGAAAAACACCAATATCCTAAAGATAAATTTTTAGTAGAGACTAGATATCCTGAAGCCTTGCCAATTTTTACTAAAAACAATTTTATTTGCAGTTATTATCTTCCGTATCATATCTATAAAAGAGAAAAATCTGAAAAGCAAAAAATTACACTTCATGTAAACGAAATTTTAAGAGCACAGCCAACTATTGGTATTTCTGCTGCCTATAAAGACTATGATTTTTTACATAAAAATTTTCCAACTAAAAATAAATATATGTGGATTATTGAAAGCATTAGAAACCGAAAACTTTCGTTAACCAGAAAAATATTAAAAGACAGTACAGTAAAGGTAGTCTTGATTTCGTATAAAACTTTAAAAAAAGGCAGGTGATTTATTTTGCGTTTTTCTCCTCAATCCATTTAGAAAGGTACTTCGTACTTTGTAATGTGTGGTGTTGTAATAGTTGTCCGATAAAATTAGTATCTCTGTGTTTTTCTAAATATATAGTTAAATAATTAATTTTTTCGTGTAATTTTTTTTGAAAAAAATCTTTGTTAAAATTGGTGTTTAAAATTTCTATTCCGTTTTTTTGAGCAGTTTCCCAAGCAACACGATTTGTGTACAGTTCTATTGCATTAGCTATAATTTCCTTTTCGGAAGCACTAATTTTTCCACTCCAATTTTTAGTGTTTCCAATACCTTCTTGACCAGTTTTTGTAGTAATAGAAGGTGTAAAATTTTGCATAGCTTCGATAAATTTACCTTTTAATCCTGCTCCAAATAAAATTGGTGCTAGTAAAATTCGGTATTTTTTTAATTCAGATATATCTTTTAAGCGGCCTTTCACTAAAAAACGTTCTTTGGTATTGTGCAATTGTAAAATTTGTTGTGTAGGATATGCTCCGAAAATATGCAATTCAGCATTTGGTAATTTTTTTGCAATTTCTTTCCAAATAGTTTTTTTTAAATATAAAACACTTTCAATATTTGGTTTGTGGCGAAAATTACCAATAAAATAAAAATGTTTTCTGTTAGTAAAATTTATAGAATTATTTTGTTCTTTTTCTAAAATGGCATCTAACATAAAAGGTAGATATAATAAAATGGATTCCTCTATTTTAAACTGATTTTTTAGGAGTTCCATTTCGTATTTTGAAATAATTAGCGATAGATCGCAGCGTAATATACTTGCTATTTCTCTTTTAGTACTATCTAATTTTAAAATATCCTTTTCTTTGTAAGCAGTTTTATTTTTATACGCAATTTCTCGTGCTTTTCGCAGACAATGTAAATCCTCGGTGTCTAAAATTTTAATGGCATTTGGGCAAATTTCTGAAACACGCCAACCAAATTGTTCCTCTATTATAAATCTGTCAAAAAGTACAATACTAGGATTTGTTTTTTGTAAAAATAAGTCAAAATTAGTATCGTTAATTTTAATTGAAGTGTATGTAATTCCTAAAGTTTCTAAATCTAAAGAAAAATCACTTACTCCAGCAGTACTAGCGTAAGTGATTTCGTATTTTTGTGTGATAAAAAAATGGATAAGTTGTAGCATTCTACTACCTGCAGCAGAAGAATTTGGTTCTACCCAAACACTAGAAAGTATCAGTACTTTATTCACTTAATTTATCTAACGTATAAGTTATTAATTTTTCAACAGCTTTGTATGGATCGGCACTAAAAGTTCCGTTTGCACGATTTGCAATAATTGCATTCATCGAAACAGCATGGTGTCCTAACAATTTAGATAAACCATAAATTGCCGAAGTTTCCATTTCAAGATTGGTAATTCGTTCGCCTTTAAATTCAAACGAATCGGTTTTTTTATTTAAATCGTTATCTTGAATAGCGAGGCGTAAAATTCTACCTTGTGGGCCGTAAAAACCACCTGCTGTTGCAGTAACGCCAACAAAAACTTTATCTGAAAGTAGTTTTTCTTCAATTTTTTTAGAATTTCTAACACAGTAAGGTCTTGATTTTCTATCCGAATAATTGGTGTGTTTGATGTATGCATCCTCAAAATCCGCTTCTAAAATATGTTCACAATCATACGCATGAAGCATGCCGTCAAATCCTAAACCATATCTCGCTAATACAAAGCTATCCACAGGGATATCTGCTTGTAAAGAACCAGAAGTTCCGATTCTAACGATATTTAAAGATTTCAGTTCTTTTTTTATGGTTCTAGTTTTTAAATCTATATTTACTAAGGCGTCTAATTCATTAACTACAATGTCAATATTGTCAGGGCCAATTCCTGTTGAAATAACGCTAAAACGTTTTCCTTTATATGTTCCTGTAATCGTTCTAAATTCTCTTTTTTGCGTTTCAAATTCAATCGAGTCAAAGTGTTTTGCTACTTTTGGCACTCTATTTTGATCACCAACAAAAATAATATTATCAGCAATATGTTCAGGTAATAAATTAAGATGATAAACACTACCATCTGGATTTAAGATTAATTCGGATTCTGCTATTCTATTCATAATTCAAGTTCTAAAAAATTAAGCATCAAATTTAAGCATTTTTAAACATTTATACAGCTAAAACGTGTGCTTTTTTTAAAACGTTAATAAACTGTTAAGAACTATGTTTGTTTATTTGGTTTTACTTTGAAAAGTTCTATTAGTTTTGCATAAATTTTAATTATTTACAACAAAACATTCTCAATTATGAAAAAAATTATTTTACTTTTAAGTTTTTTAACTTTAAGTTTTATGAGTTTCGGGCAAACCACTACTGCTTCTATGCGTGGTGCGGTTAACGATTCTCAAAATGAACCTTTAGCGGGAGCAAGTGTTGCTGCTATGCACGTTCCTTCAGGAACAAAATATGGATCTATCACACAATTTGATGGTTCGTACAACATACCAAATATGCGAATTGGCGGTCCTTACAAAATTACTATTAGTTATGTAGGTTACAAAACGGAAACTATTGACGGTGTCTTTTTAAAACTTGGTGAAAAATTCAAGTTAAATGTTGACTTAAAAGATGATTCCGAACAATTAGAAGCTGTTGTTATTACAGGAACTTCAAAAAATTCTATCATGAATAGTGGTAGAACAGGAGCTTCAACTAATATTGGTAGAGAAAAAATAGAAGCATTGCCAACTATTTCTAGATCTATTAATGATTTTACACGTTTAAATCCTTCAAGTGATGGAAACTCTTTTGGTGGAGGAAACAACAAAATGAATAATTTAACTTTAGATGGTTCTATTTTTAATAATCCATTTGGTTTAGACGGCGGAACGCCAGGTAGTCAAACAAATGCACAACCAATTTCATTAGATGCAATTGAGCAAATTCAAGTAGAACTAGCTCCTTTTGATGTTACATCCTCTGGTTTTACAGGAGCATCAATCAATGCTGTAACCAAATCAGGTACAAATGAATTTCACGGAAGTGTTTTCGGTTTTTTTAGAAACGAAAGCCTTACAGGAACAAAAATTGATGGTAATGAAATTTTTCAAGGAAAATTAGAACACTTACAAGCAGGTTTTAGCGTTGGAGGACCAATTATTAAAAATAAATTATTCTTTTTTGCAAATGCAGAAGTTGAAAGACGCGATGATTTAATGACTGGTTTTAGAGCTAATAATGGTGGAGAAACTGTAGGTAACGGTATTTCTAGAGTGCTGCGTTCGGATATGGAAGCAGTTTCAGCAGCTTTAGCAACCTTAGGTTATGATACAGGAGGTTTTGACAATATTTTGCACGCAACAGATAACGAAAAATTTATTGTAAAACTAGATTGGAATATTAATGAAAATCACTCTTTGGCATTTACATATAATCAATTAGATGCAACGCGTGATAAGCCAGCACATCCAACAGCATTTTTTAATAGAGGTCCAAACCAAAACACCTTACAATTTAAAAATTCAGGATATTCAATAAATAATAAAATCCAGTCTGCTTTATTAGAATTAAAATCTAGATTCGGAAACAAATATTCTAATAATTTACAGGTTGGTTATACACATTTTGATGATTTTAGAACACCATTTTCTACACCAGCACCAACAATTACCATTTTAATGGATGGTTCTCCTTATATTATTGCAGGGCACGAACCGTTTTCAATTCATAACAAATTAGATCAAAAAGTATATCAAATTACCGATAATTTTAAAATTTATTCAGGTAAGCATACCATTACTTTAGGAGGTGCTTTTGAAAAATTTGAATTTGATAATTCCTTCAATTTAGGTACTTACGGAGCTAGAGGTCTTTTCTTTCCTACTATAAACTTACTATCAACTGATGCAAATCCAATTCAACCATTTTTAGATATGGTTGCAGATCCAACTGAATTAGCAGCAGACTTTGCAGCAGCTCAAAGTGCAGCAGATGCAAATAATGCAAATGATTCTTGGAATCTTGCCGAAACTAATGTAGGTCAATTATCTTTTTATGCACAAGATGAATTTGCAATTACAGAAGATTTTACATTTACTTATGGATTGCGATTGGATAAACCAATGTTTTTTGACACAGAAGATAAAATACAAGAAAATATTGATCGTAGTGGTTTTGCTTATGATCCATCTATTCAATATTTTGATGCAGATGGTAATCCAGAATATTACGACAGTACAAAATTACCAAACGATAACAATTGGTTAGTTTCACCTCGTTTTGGATTTAATTGGGATGTTAAAGGCGATAAAACAAGCCAATTACGTGGAGGAACAGGTGTATTTACAGGTCGTTTACCATTTGTATGGATAGGAAATCAAGTACAAAATGTAAATTCTTTCTTTTATACAGTAGTAGATAAAGAATTTACTTTTCCACAAGTGTTTCGTACTAGTTTAGGTTATGACCAAAAATTTAAAAGTGGATTCTCTACCTCTTTTGATTTTGTATATTCTAAAAATATCAATGCAATTTTTGCTACAAATATTGGTTTAAATAAACCAACAGGAACATTGCAAGGACCAGGTACAAGACCAATTTACGATCCAACATCTGATGTAACAAACAATGCTTGGGCAGTTACAAATACAAATTTAGGTAGAACGTATAATTTTACTGCTGAAGTTAGAAAAAACTTTAAAAACGGTGTTAATTTAAGTTTGGCGTATGATTATTTAGATGCACAAGATGCAATATCTCCAACTGAGGAAATTACAAATGCAACTTTTGGTGCAAATCCTGCATTAGGAAATGTTAACCAAGCTAGATTAGCACATTCTAAATTCGGACACAAACATCGTTTTGTTGGTTCGGCAACTAAAAAATTCACTTATGGCACAGATAATAAATGGTCAACATCAATTGCTGCTTTTTACGAAGCTAGTCAATCAGGTAGATTTAGCTATGTTTATGGAGGTGATATAAACAATGATAGTTCTGCACAAAACGATTTAATTTACATTCCAACACCTGGTGAAATTAATAACATGAATTTTACAGGAACAGCAATCGAACAAAATAATCAAAGAACAGCTTTAGAAAACTTTATCCAGCAAGATGATTATTTAAGTGCAAATAGAGGTAAATTCTCTGAGCGAAATGCAATGTTATCACCTTGGTTTACAAATGTAGATATCCGTTTGGCTCAAGATTATAATTTTGGGAAAAATAGTAGTAAAAAAATTCAATTTACTTTAGATATTTTAAATTTTGGTAATTTGTTAAATTCCTCTTGGGGAGTTAGACAAATTCCTGTAAACACACAACCGATAGGAGTGAGTGTAGATACAACAACAGGTGAGCCAACATACTCTTTTGATACAACACAAACTTCTACTTTTACAAACGATACTAGTTTATTATCTAGATGGCAAATGCAATTTGGATTACGATATGTATTCTAAAATTTAGAAAAAATATTTTTATAAAAACCGTTCTTTTTAAGAACGGTTTTTTTTGTTTGAAAGTCTGCTAAAAATAAAGTAAATTTGCAAACTTAGATTTTTAAAATGAAAGATAAAATACGCATAATAAAACAACGATTTGATGAAGTGTCCGATTTGATAATTCAACCAGATATTGTTACCGATCAAAAAAGATACGTTAAAATTAACAAAGAATATAAAGACCTTAAAACCATTGTAGATAAAGGTGATGAGTATTTAGAAGCTTATAGCAACCTTGAGGAAGCACAAGAAATTATTGCAGATGGTTCGGATGCAGAAATGGTTGAAATGGCTAAAATGCAGTTAGAGGAAGCACAAGAATTACTTCCTAAATTAGAAGAAGAACTAAAAATATTAATGGTTCCGAAAGACCCTGAAGATGCGAAAAATGTAATTGTAGAAATCCGTGCAGGAACTGGAGGGGATGAAGCAAGTATTTTTGCAGGTGATTTATACAGAATGTATACAAAATACGCTGCATCTAAAGGTTGGAAAACCGAAATTGAGGATTTGAGTGATGGTACTTCTGGTGGTTTTAAAGAAATTATTTTTAGCGTTACAGGAAACGATATTTACGGTAAATTAAAATTTGAATCGGGTGTACATCGAGTACAACGTGTACCACAAACCGAAACACAAGGTCGTGTGCATACTTCGGCAGCAACAGTAATGGTATTGCCAGAAGCCGAAGAATTTGATGTTGATGTTAAAATGAGTGATGTACGTATTGATTATTTCTGTTCTTCAGGTCCAGGAGGACAATCGGTAAACACAACCTATTCTGCAGTTCGTTTAACGCATATTCCTACAGGAATTGTAGCACAATGTCAAGACCAAAAATCTCAACATAAAAATAAAGATAAAGCTTTTAAAGTATTGCGTTCTAGAATTTACGAAATGGAACTTCAAAAAAAGTTAGATGCTGATGCAGCAAAACGAAACTCTTTAGTTTCTTCAGGAGACCGTTCTGCAAAAATCCGAACCTATAATTATGCACAAGGTCGTGTAACCGATCATCGTATCGGATTAACATTATACGATTTAAGTAATATAATTAATGGTGATATTGATAAAATTATTGAAGCCTTAGAATTAGCCGAAAATACCGAAAAACTTAAAATGATGAATTCCGATTTGTAAAAATTGGAATTCTTTTTTATATAAATAACCAACTAACAACAAAAAATAGATGTATATTAAAGATGTAATCGGTTTTATTCAAGAAATTGCTCCTTTAGAAACTGCCGAAAGTTTTGATAATGTGGGATTGCTTGTTGGCGATAAAAACACAAAAGTATCAGGCGTTTTAATAACCTTAGATACATTAGAAAATGTTGTAGATGAGGCTATTATGGAAAATTGTAATCTAATAGTTAGTTTTCATCCAATTATTTTTAAAGGACTTAAAAAAATTAACGGAAAAAATTATGTAGAAAAAACCATTATTAAAGCAATAAAAAATGACATTGCTATTTTTTCAATGCACACTGCTTTAGATAATTCAAATATTGGTGTTTCAGCTAAAATGGCAGAAATGCTAAATCTTAATAGAACAAAAGTGCTACTTCCTAAAAAACAAGAATTATCTAAACTAACAACTTATATACCCAAAGAAAATGCCGAAAAATTGCTGCAAGCTTTGTATAAAGCAGGAGCAGGGAGCATAGGTAATTATAGCGAATGTAGTTTTAATTATCCTGGTGTTTCTACATTTAAAGGAAATGATTTTTCAAATCCTGTAATTGGCAAAAAAAATAAATTGGAAATTAATCCAGAAACTTGTATTAATGTACTTTTTGAAAAATATAAAGAAGCACAAATTTTAGAAGCACTATTTAAAAATCATATTTATGAAGAGGTTGCCTACGAAATAATTCCATTAAATAATACAAACCAACAATTAGGAATGGGAATGGTTGGCGAATTACCTATAGACTTAAGTGAAGAGCAATTTTTACAAATGGTAAAAGATGTTTTCTTTGCTGAAGGTATACGGTTTTCTAGCTTACAGAATAAAAAAATTAAAAAAGTAGCAGTTTTAGGAGGTTCGGGTGCATTTGCAATTGATCAGGCAAAAAGTATGCGTGCAGATGCTTATATTTCGGCAGATTTTAAATACCACGATTTTTTTAAAGCCGAAAAAGATATCTTATTAGTAGATATTGGTCATTATGAAAGCGAACAATTCACAAAAAATCTTTTATTTGACTATCTTAACAAAAAATTTACTAATTTTGCAACTTCTTTAGGCAAGACTAAAATAGTTTTATCTAAAATCAATACAAATCCGATAAATTACCTATAAAAACATGGCAAAAAAGAAAGAAATTACTGTAGAAGAAAAATTAAGAGCATTATACGATTTACAGTTAATCGATTCTAGAATTGACGAAATACGAAATACTAGAGGAGAACTTCCTTTAGAAATAGAAGATTTAGAAGACGATATCGCAGGTCTTAACAAGCGTTTGGAAAATTTTCAATCTGAATTAGAAGATTTAAATACTGCAATTACGGATAAAAAAAATGCTATTGAAGAATCTAAAGAATTAATAAAGAAATACACGAAACAACAAGATAATGTTAGAAATAATCGTGAATTTGAATCTTTATCAAAAGAAGTAGAATTTCAAGAGTTAGAAATGCAACTTTGTGATAAACGAATTAAAGAGTTTAAAATCAAAATAGCTCAAAAGCAAGAAGTTATTGAAGCTTCTAAAGAAAAGATAGCAAATTTAGAAACACATCTTAAGCATAAAAAAGACGAACTTTCTGAAATCATGAAAGAAACGGAAAAAGAAGAAGCTGTTTTATCAAAAAAATCCGATGAGTTTAGTGCTTTAATAGAAGAAAGACTTTTAAGTGCTTATCGTAGAATCCGTACAAATGTACGAAATGGTCTTGCAGTCGTTCCTGTTGAAAGAGGAGCGTCTATTGGTTCCTATTTTACAATTCCACCACAAAGACAATTAGAAATTGCAATGCGTAAAAAAATAATTATCGATGAACATAGTGGTCGTATTCTAGTAGATATCGAATTAGCAAATGAAGAAAAAATTAAAATGTCTAAATTTATTTCGTAAATTTAGATTACTTTTTACTTTCTAAAACCATCTTTTTAAGATGGTTTTTTTGTTATACATATTCAATTTTTGAGATATGACCTCTTATTTCGCAACGAAAACCTTTGCGAATTTATGGAGTAAAAAAATATTTAAAATTTAGTGTGTATTTTTTTTGAAATTAAACAGGTATACTACAGTTTAGATCTGTTAAAATAAACTATAACTA
>CAMZLT010000146.1 GCA_947311745.1 uncultured Flavobacteriaceae bacterium
ACAATCTATAAAAGCTGGAGAAAAAATAGTTAAAGGCAAAAAAATAGTATTACAATTAAGTTAATAAAATGAAAAATTTAAAAGATATATTACAAAATGTTTCCATAGAAAAAACCTATGGAAATACAGATATGTCTATACATAATATCGTTTTTGACTCTAGAAAAGTAACAAAAAAGGATGTGTTTATTGCTCAAAAAGGTTTCGTCTTTGACGGTCATCAATATATTGAAAAAGCAATTCAATTAGGAGCAACTGTTGTAATATACCAAGATGCCAATTTTGATGTGTCAAAACACAAAAATATAACTTTTATTAAAGTTGCAGATAGCGATTTAGCCTTAGCAACCATTGCCGCAAATTATTACGATAATCCTTCTGAAAAACTAGATTTAATCGGAATTACTGGCACAAACGGAAAAACTACTATCGCAACATTACTATTTCAATTATTTAAAAATGCAGGATATAAAGTTGGTTTATTATCTACCGTTGTTGTAAAAATTAATGAAACAGAATTTGAAGCAACACACACTACTCCAGATAGCATTACCATTAATAAATATTTATCCGAAATGGTAAACCAAGGTGTTTCGCATTGCTTTATGGAAGTTAGTTCACACGGAATTCACCAAAAACGAACAGCAGCTTTACACTTTCGTGGAGGCGTTTTTACCAATTTAACACACGATCACTTAGATTATCATAAAACTTTTGCAGAATACCGAGATACCAAAAAGAAATTTTTTGACAAATTACCAAAAACTGCCTTTGCAATTGTAAATATTGACGACAAAAACGGAACAGTAATGTTTCAAAACACCAAAGCAAAAAAATGTTCGTATGCTTTAAAAACAATGGCTGATTATAAAACTAGGATTATTGAAAATCAATTATCTAGTTTGTTAATTCAAATTAATAACAAAGAAGTTTGGACTAAATTAATTGGCGATTTTAATGCCTACAACTTAACTGCAATTTATGCTGTTGCTGTAGAATTAGGTTTAGATAAAACAGAAGTGCTTCGTTTGTTAAGCGAATTAGAATCTGTTAGCGGAAGGTTTCAATACATTATCAAAAATAACATTACAGCAATTGTAGATTATGCACACACACCTGATGCTTTAAAGAATGTTTTAAATACCATTTCTGAAATTAAAAATAAGGATATTTCGGTAATAACTGTTGTTGGTTGCGGAGGCGATCGCGATAAAACTAAAAGACCAAAAATGGGATTTATAGCCACACAATTGTCCGATCACGTGATTTTTACTTCCGACAATCCAAGAACAGAAAATCCAGATACTATCATCGAGGAAATTGAAAAAGGAGTAAGCAACGATAACCAAGATAAATACATATCTATTACCAACCGAAAACAAGCAATTAAAACCGCAAGTAAATTAGCAAAAAAAGGAGATATAATTCTAATTGCAGGTAAAGGACACGAAACCTATCAAGAAATTAACGGTGTAAAATACGATTTTGATGACTATAAAATAATATCCGAATTACTAAACTAACTAAAACCAAATCAAATGCTATATTATTTATTTAACTACTTAGAGGAAAACTACCAACTTGCAGGAGCAGGTTTGTTTCGGTACATTACCTTTCGATCTGCATTAGCATTTGTGTTTGCATTGTTTATTTCAATTTATTTCGGAAAGCGTATCATTAAAAAATTACAAAAATTACAAATTGGCGAATCGGTTAGAGATTTAGGATTAGACGGACAAAAAGAAAAAGCAGGAACACCAACAATGGGTGGGATTATTATTATTTTAGGTACTCTAATTCCTGTTTTATTTCTTACACAACTAGATAATGTTTATATTATTTTATTAATAATAACTACTTTATGGATGGGTGCAATTGGCTTTTTAGACGATTACATAAAAGTATTTAAAAAAGATAAAGAAGGCTTAAAAGGTAAATTTAAAATTGTAGGACAAGTTAGTTTGGGGTTATTAGTAGGATTAGTCTTGTTTTTTAATCCAAATGTTACCATGAAACATGAATTACCAAAAAATGAAATTGCAATAGAGGCACAAAACAACCCAGCAGCATATTTCGGACAAGCAGAACACAACGTAAAAACCACCATTCCGTTTTTAAAAAATAACGAATTTGACTATGCAAATTTAATTAGTTGGATTGGTGAAGATTATCAAAAATACGCTTGGATTCCGTTTATATTAATTGTTATTTTTATCATTACTGCTGTTTCAAACGGAGCAAATCTAACCGACGGAATTGATGGTTTAGCAGCAGGAACTTCGGCAATTATTGTCGGTACATTAGCAATTTTTGCTTGGGTTTCGGGTAATTTAGTATTTGCCAATTACCTAAACGTAATGTTTATTCCTAATTCTGGAGAAATGACCATTTTTATAAGTGCCTTTGTTGGTGGCTTGGTAGGTTTTTTATGGTATAACACCTTTCCTGCACAAGTTTTTATGGGAGATACTGGTAGTTTAACTATCGGAGGAATTATCGCAGTAATCGCCATTTCCGTAAGAAAAGAACTCTTAATACCAATTTTAGCTGGTGTGTTTTTTATAGAAGTATTATCGGTGATGTTACAAGTAAGTTACTTTAAATATACACGAAAAAAATATGGTGAAGGAAAACGAATCTTTTTAATGTCGCCTTTACATCATCATTATCAAAAAAAAGGAATTCAAGAAAGTAAAATAGTAGTACGATTCTGGATTATAGGCATCGTGCTAGCAGTTTTCACCATCATAACTTTAAAAATTAGATAATTATTTAGACATATAAAATGAATACGAAATTTAAAAATATAAGCATTTTAGGAGCTGGAGAAAGCGGTGTTGGCACTGCTATTCTTGCTAAGCAAAAAGGCTATAATGTATTCGTTTCAGATTTAGGAAAAATTAACAAAAAGTACAAGAACGTTCTTTTACAAAATAATATAGAATTTGAGGAAGGAAAACACTCCGTTTCGCAAATTTTACAAACCGATTTAGTAATGAAAAGTCCAGGTATTCCCGATACCGCACCGTTAATTATACAACTAAAAGAAAAGGGCATACCTGTAATTTCAGAAATTGAATTTGCAAGTATATTTACCAAAGCAACTGTCGTAGGAATTACAGGTAGCAATGGCAAAACCACTACGACTTTATTACTAGGACATATTCTTAAAAATGCCGAAAAGGATAACCCTAATTTAAAAACTGATATTGCAGGAAATATTGGCGATAGTTTCGCTTTACAAGTTTCTAAAAACATAGCAAACACCTATGTATTAGAATTGAGTAGTTTTCAGTTAGATGGCATTATTGATTTTGCACCACATATTGCAATTTTAACCAATATTTCAGCGGATCATCTAGATAGATACGATTACAACTACGATAACTATATCGAATCAAAATTTAGAATTACAAAAAACCAAACCAAGGCTGATTACTTAATATTTGACGCCTCAGATACAGCAAGTTTAAACTGGCTAAAAAACAATAAAATCAAAGCCAAATTACTTCCGTTTAGCTTAAAAAATAAAAAAGAAATACAAAAAATAGCAACCGACGGAGCATACATAAAAGATAATAAAATAATAGTAGAAATAGATAAAAACGAATTTACAATGAGTATAGCAGATTTAGCATTAACAGGAAAGCACAATGTAAAAAACACCATGGCAGCAACTATGGCAGCAAAATTATTAAAAGTGCGTAAAGAAACAATTCGTAAAAGTTTATCCGAATTTGAAGGTGTGGCACATCGCTTAGAAAAAGTGCTTAAAATTAATAATGTACAATATATAAACGATAGTAAAGCAACTAATATTAACTCTACTTATTACGCCTTAGATAGCGTAAAAACGCCTACTGTTTGGATTGTTGGAGGTGTAGATAAAGGTAATGATTACGACCAATTACTTCCGTTAGTAAACGAAAAAGTTACTGCTATTATTTGTTTAGGTGAAGATAACACCAAAATCATAGAAACTTTTAAAAATGTAATTCCGTTAATCGTAGAAACCAAAGGTGCAAATGAAGCGGTAAAAGTAGCATATAAAATTGCCAAAAAAGGCGATACTGTATTATTATCTCCTGCTTGCGCAAGTTTTGATTTATTTAAAAATTACGAAGATAGAGGTAATCAATTTAAAGAAGCTGTACGAAATTTATAGCTCTCAAACACAACCAATTAAATATTAAAAAATGAATAACATACTAAAAAACATATCAGGTGACCGAACTATTTGGGCAATTATTGGTGCTTTAGGTATTTTTTCGTTTTTACCTGTATATAGTGCAAGTACCAATCTAGTTTACGTTGTTTCAAACGGAACAACAACTGGTCATTTAATAAAACATGCCGTTTTATTGTTGCTTGGATTTATAATAATTTATGCAACACATAAAATTCCGTATCGTTATTTTAGCGGTTTATCCGTAATAATGATTCCTGTGGTTTTAGTGCTTTTAGCATATACGTTATTCCAACCACGAGATGCAAATACGATTATGGCAGCACGATGGATTAGCGTTCCGTTTACAGGATTTAAGTTTCAAACTTCTACATTAGCAGGAGTAATTTTAATGATATATGTAGCGCGATATTTTGCAAAAAATAAAGATACTGAAATCTTGTTTAAGGATAGTTTATTACCTCTTTGGATTCCTGTAATTTTAATATTAGCTTTTATTTTTCCTGCAAACTTTTCAACCGCAGCAATCTTATTTGTAATGGTAGTTATGTTGGCTTTTTTAGGGAACTATCCTATTAAATATTTATTATTAATTGGTGCAACAGGATTAGTTATGGTTATTTTATTTATTTTAACTGTAAAAGCATTTCCTGATAGTTTTAAAAATTCACGAGTACAAACTTGGATGAATCGAATTGAAAGTTATTCCGAAAAAGATAGCCAAGAAAATTATCAATCGTACAGAGCACAAGTCGCTATTTATTCTGGCGGAATTCAAGGTAAAGGTCCTGGAAAAAGCATTCAGAAAAACTTATTACCACAATCTTCATCGGATTTTATTTACGCAATAATTGCCGAGGAATACGGATTAATCGGTGCTGTTGCAATTATTTCTATATACGTTTTACTTTTATTTAGAATTGTGATTATTGCAACAAAATCAGAAAGTATTTTCGGCACTCTAGCTGTGTTAGGTGTAGGAATTCCGATAGTTTTTCAAGCGTTGATAAATATGGCAGTTGCCGTAGGGTTATTTCCTGTTACAGGGCAACCTTTACCATTGGTAAGTGCTGGAGGAACATCTATTTGGATGACAAGCTTTGCCATAGGAATCGTACTAAGCGTAAGTGCTGCAAAAGAAAAAGAAATTATAAAAAACAACGACGAAATAACCGAAAACCCTTTAGACGTTTTACACGAAGCAATTGGATAAAAAAATGACAAAAAAAATAAACATATTACTTTCAGGTGGTGGAACAGGAGGACATATCTATCCTGCAATCTCTATTGCCAACGAAATTAAAATGCGTTATCCTAAAGCTAACATCTTATTTGTTGGTGCAAAAGACCGAATGGAAATGCAAAAAATTCCGCAAAACGG
>CAMZLT010000147.1 GCA_947311745.1 uncultured Flavobacteriaceae bacterium
CGTCTAGTAGAATAAATTTTGGGTCAGAGGCAAGGCATCGTGCAATTTCTGTTCGTCTGCGTTCTCCTCCAGATAGTAAATCACCTCGGTTTTTACGTACATGACCAAGGCTAAACTCGTCAATTAGCGATTCTAATTTTAGTTTTTGTTCTTTTTTAGAAAGGTTTGTAAATTGCAGGATAGCCATAATATTATCCTCAACCGATAATTTTCTAAAAACAGATGCTTCTTGTGCTAAATAACCAACACCTTTTTGAGCTCGTTTGTACATCGAATCGTTGGTTATTTCGGTATCGTCTAGATAAATTGAGCCTTCATTTGGTTTTACCATGCCAACAATCATATAAAACGAAGTTGTTTTTCCAGCACCATTCGGACCTAGTAAACCAATGATTTCTCCTTGTTTTACTTCTACCGAAATTCCTTTTACAACTTTACGTTTTCCGTAAATTTTTACAATATTTTCTGCTCTTAATTTCATTAACAGGTTTGTATTAGTTAGTCGAATTAATTTTTTTTAAATTACCGATTGTTAAAAGTACTATAAATTACTGTTTTGAGAGTGCTCGTTGCTCTTTTTTAACAATAATTTTTGAAATAATAATTCCTACTTCATATAATAACATCATTGGTATGGTTACAATAATTTGACTTAAAACGTCTGGAGGTGTTATTACAGCAGCTAATAGTAATACGATAACAAAAGTATATTTTCGGTTTTTTTTAAGGAATTCAGGCGTTACCAATCCCATTTTTGCTAAGAAATAGATAATTATTGGCATTTCAAAAATTAAACCACTCGATAATACCGAAGTTTTGATAATTGCAATATACGATGCTAGTTTAAAATTTCGTTCTACCGTATCACTTACCGAATAATTTCCTAAAAAATTAACCGATAATGGTGCGATAACAAAATAACCAAAAAGAATTCCTATAAAAAATAAAAGGGAGGAAATAAGTATAAAAGCCGCTGCATATTTTCGCTCATTATCATAGAGAGCAGGTTTAATAAATTTCCAAATTTCCCATAAAATATACGGAAATGCTAGGATAAAACCAAAGGTTAGGGCAGTCCATAAATGAGCAGAAAATTGTTCTGCCATTTTTAAACTTTGAATGTTAAACTCTATATTTTCTATGCATAAGCCATCTGTTCCGAAAGATTGTGAAAGGTTGCATAAAAAACGATAGGTTATAAAATCAGGATTTTTAAAAACTAATAGCCAGTTGTCAAAAATGTAATTAATTTTTACGAATGCAAATATACCAAAGAAAAAAATAGCTAAAGTAGAGCGAATTAAAAGCCATCTCAATTCCTCTAAGTGATCTAAAAAGGACATTTCTTTTTTAGTTTTAGCCATGATTACATCTTTAAAATTATTTGTAAAGAACAACGAGAAATCTAAAAAAGGAGATTTCTCGTCGTATTTTTGATTTTTAAGAAATTTTATCCACTGTAGATAAAATAAATGTTTTGTCTTAAAAAATATTAAAACATTTCTCTACCAGAAAAATGGAAAGCACCTTCAATAGCTGCATTTTCATCTGAATCCGAACCGTGAACGGCATTTTCACCAATAGATGCTGCATATAATTTACGGATCGTTCCGTCTGCTGCTTCCTCTGGATTTGTAGCACCAATTAATACTCTAAAATCTTCAACAGCATTGTCTTTTTCTAAAATTGCTGCTACAATAGGACCTCTAGTCATATATTCTACTAATTCTCCAAAAAATGGTCTTTCACTATGTACAGCGTAAAATGCCTCAGCATCTCTTTTTGTCATATGTGTCATTTTCATTGCTACAATTCTAAATCCTGCAGCATTAATTTTTTCTAAAATTGCACCAGTATATCCTTTTTCTAAAGAGTCTGGTTTTAACATGGTAAATGTTCTGTTTGTTGCCATTATATTATTCTTATTTTTTTTGAATTGCAAATATAAAGGTTAATTAATAAAAGGAAAGGCATTTTTTAAATAAAAATTCTTAATTTTGGAAAAACTAAAAAAATGATACATAAACCAATAAATTTTAAAAAATGGATAGCAGATAATCGTCATTTATTAAAACCACCAGTAGCAAATAAGGTGGTTTGGAAAGATGCTGATTATATAGTTATGGTAGTTGGCGGTCCAAATAACCGAAAGGATTATCACTATAACGAAACACCAGAATATTTTCATCAAATTGAAGGTGATATGATTTTAAAAATTATAGATAATGGTGTGCCAAGAGATATTTCCATTAAGGAAGGCGAAATCTTTATTTTACCAGCAAAAATACCTCATTCACCACAACGATTTGAAAACACGGTTGGTTTGGTTATTGAATATCCTCGTGGAAAAGATATGCTGGATGCTTTAGAATGGTATTGCGAAAATTGTAATGAATTATTATACCGTGAAACCTTTGCTCTTAATAATATTGAAACCGATATGCCAGTTATTTTTGATAGATATTATTCCGATAAAGAAAAATGTACGTGTACATCTTGCGGTGCTTATATGGAAAAACCGAAATTAATGTAACAA
>CAMZLT010000148.1 GCA_947311745.1 uncultured Flavobacteriaceae bacterium
CTTGATTTACTTAAAATGATTATGAAATTTGGTGTCATTTTAGCCACAGTAATGAAACTAGGTATTGTAAAAGAATCTATGTTAGTTGCTGCAATTGGAGCAATGGCTTTTGCTATTGGAATGGCATTACAGGGCTCACTTGGTAATTTTGCAGGTGGAGCAATAATTATGATTTTTAAACCCTTTAAAGTTGGTGATTTAGTCGAAGCACAAGGTATCTTTGGTGAAGTACAAGAAATTCAAATCTTTAACACTAAAATTTTAACACCTTCTAACAAAACTGCATTTATACCAAACGGAGCATTATCTAACGGAAACGTGATAAATTATTCTACTAAAGGACAATTTCGTGTAGACTTAACTGTTGGCATATCCTACAACGCAAATATTGCAGAAGCAAAAAAAATACTTTTAGAAGTAATGGATAAAAACCCGAATGTTTTAAAAGATCCAAAACCAACTGTTAGCGTTATCGAATTAGGAGATTCTTCTGTAAATCTTGCTGTAAGACCTTGGACTAAACCTATAAAATATTGGGATGTTTATTTTGACACCTTAGAGGAATGTAAAGTGGCATTAGATAAAGCAAATATTGAAATTCCGTTTCCACAACGAGATCTGCATATTTTTGAGCATAAAAACTAAGGTTCTACTCCAAATTTAAAAATACACACGAAACATAAAGTTTGGTGTAATTCCTATAGCATGAATCCTGGCAACTTTAACAAGGTCATTAATTGCATTATTTCCGTAAAAATTTGTATCAATATGGTTTTTATTATTGTACACATTTTTAATAGAAATACCAGCTTTTGCTTTTATCTTTTCCGAAAAGTTAAAATTATAAACTGTAGATAAATCCAAACGATGGTATATTGGATGACTTTCTGTATTTATACCATCAAAATACGCATCTCCATCATCTGTATAATCTAAATCTGTTAAAGGCTTTCCTGAACGGATTCGCCAACTTAAAGCAATATTCCATCCTTTATTTTCGTAATTTGTGGTAGTTGTTAATACATGACTAATGTCTGTATTTGCACTAAAGTACGTATTATTATTTAAGCCTTCGTATTTATTTTTTACATCTAAAAAAGAATAACTAATCCATGTTTTAAATTTATGAAATCGTTTTTTTACATAAAAATCTACACCATTTATTTTTTGTACACCAACATGAAATTGATTGTCTAATGGATTTAAAAAACCAAGTGAAAGTGCCGAGATTCCTTCGATAGTTTTATGATAGATATCTAAATCAAATGTCCAACGATTTTTAACATAAATACCACCTAAAGTAAAATGTTTTGCATTTATTATAGGAAAATCTTTACCGTCTGCTAAACGCCATAATTTATTATCTAGAGCCAAATCACTTAAAACTGTTTCGTCAATTTGACTAATTATCTGATTTTTAATCTCTCCTGTAAATTGTAATTTTAAATTCTTAATTGATTTCGTAATAACAACTCTAGGTTCAAATCGAATAGCATCAAATTTTGGATAGTAGTTTGTGCGTAAACCAAGGTTAAAATCAAAATTATTCTTAGTACTAAAAAGATAATCACCATAAACAGCATGCGTATTTATAGTTGCATTATCTTTATCTAAAATATACAAAATATCTTTTTTTTCTTGAAATAAAAACCGAATACTTTTCTCTGAAAACTGATAACCGACATGCATTGTTGCCTTAGTAAGTTGCTTTTCTACTTCTGTAAAAAAAGAAATATCTGTGATATAATTTTCCTTGGTAAATTTAGAAATAAAAGCTCCATTTTCTTTTTCAATATTAAGGTAATCTAATCGATAATTAGAAATACTAATACTTGTATTTTGCTTTGTTTTAGTATTCCAAGCATGCTCCCAATTGTAATTATACCCATCATTTTCTGAATCTAAAATATCTGTAAATGATATATTTTCTTTATGTGATTCATTTTCTAAGTCATTATCAATATGAATATAACTAAACGAATGTAAATTTTTAGTATTAGGCTTAAAATTAATTTTTATATTATAATCTTTAAAATAAAAAAATTCATCATCAATATTTGTATTTTGAAATGCCTTTTCCTCAAACTTTTTAAATGTAGCACTTTCGTATAAATCCTCGTGCGAACGTCGGAAAGAGAACTGCATACTTAAGGTGTCTTTAATTATAGGTATATTAGTAAATAAATCGGCATTAATCCCGTTTACACCAACTTCTAAATTCATTTTTTTTGGAATTTTTGAAGTTGTTTTAATATCAATCACACTTGAAATTCTATCGCCAAACCGTACATTTGTAGCTTTGTTGTAAAATAGTATTTTCTCCGCAACATTTGGATTAAAAACCGATACCATTCCAAACAAATGACCTCCATGATAAATTGGTATATTATCCCAAATTATTTGGTTTTGATCAGGTCTCCCTCCTCTTACATTTAATTGTGTTGCCGTTTCGGATATACTAACTACTCCTGGTAATTGCTGAATGGTTTCTAAGACATCGGCTTCAGTCAAACCTGCAAGTAATCCTATTTTTTTAGGCGAAATCTCATATGATGTATCGCTATTTTTCGTAATACCTTTGGTTAGATAATTTTCTATAACTACTTCATCTAAATTTTCAATAATTCGTTTGGTAATATAAAAATACGTAGTATTTAATTTATTAAATTCTAAATTTGTTATGGTACTTATCTCGAATAAAATAGCATCTAAAGTTCGTTTTTCTTTTTTTAAAGTAATAGAAATATTCTCTAACAAATCACTAGAATACGAAAATTTTACTTGAAAAGATTTTTCGATATCTTTTAAAACAACAGGTAATTTCTTATCGGCATATCCTAAAACACAATATTTATTCTCTTGTGAAAAAGAATAAATATTGAAAAGAAAAAATAGTATTAAAAGATGCTTATTATTCATTAATTTAATTGCTTAAGCTGTATTTTTTTATTTTTTACGACATATGAAATATGCAACGGTTTAAAAACTGAAGCCAACGCTATTTTTAATTTTTTATTGTCAAAACTACCAGTAAATTTAATATTTTCATCAATATTAGTTCTAACAAATTTTATATCAAATTGATTTTCTAATTCGTTTAATACATATTTTAAAGCTATATTTTCAAACGCACTTTCACCTTTTAACCATTCAGGAGCAGTGCTATTTAGAAAAGTACTCTCTTTTTCTTTTGCTGCTGCAACAGTAATTTTTTTATTTGGTGTTAAAATAAATTTACGTTTATTTTTAGATACAACTCTCACTTTTCCTTCATAACAAACTACTTCGTAAAAATCATCTCGTGATTTTACATTAAATTGTGTTCCCAGTACTGTAACACTACCATTTTTAGTGTTTACTTTAAAATCACTTCCTTTAGTTACTTTAAAATATGCTTCGCCATCAAGTGTTAATTCTCTTGCTTTTTTCCAAGATTTTTTATCGTATTTCAAACTCGAATTTGCGTTTAAAATTACTTCCGAACCATCTAAAAGCGTGATGATTTGTTGCTGCCCTAATGCAGTATTAAATTGTACTTCGGTATTAGCAAACTTGCTATAAAGTCCTAAAAATAAGATTAAAGCAGCTGCAATTCCTACTGCAAATTTGGCAAATAAAGGAATTACTTTTGGTTTATGCTCAGCCTTATTTTTAATTTTTGAATGAATTGCATCCAGCGTCTTATCCATCGGAGCATTTAACACATCCAATATATCAAAACTTTGTTTCATTTTTTGATATTCTAAAAAATCTTTTTCTGAAATTTTATCTTTAAGTTCTGTATCCGAAATTTTGCCCTCTAGCCAATCTGCTAGATAATAATTTTCGTTTGTATTTGTATTTTTTTTCATAATTATCTGCTATTCATAAGGTAAAACGATTGACAAACTATTTACCCTATTTTTTAAATTATATTTTTCTTCCTAATTTTTCACGCATTACTAATAAAGCATCATGCATTCGTTTTTCTACTGTTTTAATCGAAACATCTAGCATTTCTGCTATTTCACGATATTTTTTCTTTTCCATTCTACTCAACAAAAATACTTCTTTTTGTTTTTCTGGTAACGATTCTATTGCTTGTTCTACCTTTATAAGATATTCTTCCTCAATTAACAAAAATTCTGGTGATTCGCTTTTATTGTAGTTTACATATCCTTTTTGATGTTGTAAAACTACTTTTTCGTGCTTCTTTATATCTAAAAAAGCATTATTTGCAACTGTATATAAATAGCTTTTAACTTTTTCAAGAGAAACTTTACTACAATTATTCCACAATTTAATAAACGTCTCTTGCAACACATCCTCCGCTGAAGTTATATCGTTATATTTAAAAAAAAGATGTCTTTTCAAATCTTTTGC
>CAMZLT010000149.1 GCA_947311745.1 uncultured Flavobacteriaceae bacterium
TTTAGCACCTAACGAAGAGATTGTAATAAATCAAATATTTAATAATAAATTACACGAATCTTTAGAAAAACTATATTTAAAAGGTAAAATATTTGAATTATTAAGTTTGTATTTTAATTTTAACGAAAATCAAGATGCAGAAAAGTGTCCGTTTTTAGAAGATGAAGAAAACGTACTAAAAATAAAAAAAGCCAAAGAAATCATTATTGAAAGAATGGCAAATCCACCAAGTTTAAATGAATTAGCAAAGGAAATAGGCTTATCTCTAAAAAAATTAAAAGAAGGGTTTAAACAAATTTACGGAGAAACGGTTTTTACATTTCTTATTGATTACAAATTAGACTATGCACGAAAACTTTTAGAAACGAAAAAACACAATGTTTCAGAGGTTGCTTATATGATTGGTTATAACACTTCTAGCCATTTTATAGCAGCATTTAAAAAGAAATTTGGCACTACACCAAAAAAGTTTTTAGGTAAAATTTAATTTTTAAAATTTATTTTCTCCTTCTTTTTTTATTATAATTTTTATCGCCTCTAGTTTTTGGTTTTTTGTATTTTTTCGCGATTTCACGTCTGTATGAACCACCAAGATTAACTTTTTTATTCTTTTCACTTTTTTCGTGAAAAGCAGCACCTTTTTCAAAATTTACATCTTTATGTGGGTTTTCATGCTCTTTAATAATTATGCGTTCTTCTCTAATTAATTCCTTTGAAATTGTTACATTTTCAGGAAAATCAACAAGTGGAATCGTATAATTCATTAGTAATTCTATATTTTCCTTAAACGGAAGTTCTTTTTCGGTACTAAACAAAATAGATTTTCCTTGGCGTTCTGCACGACCAGTTCTACCAATACGGTGCATATAATTTTCAGGAAAGCGAGGTGTATCAAAATTAATAACATGCGAAACGGTATCCATATCCAAACCACGGGCCATAATATCGGTTGTTACTAAAAATCTATTTTCACCAGAATCAAACTGGTTAATCGATCGCAAACGGTAATTTTGTGTTTTGTTAGAGTGAATTACACATCCTTCTGTTGGAAATTCTTCTTCTAAAATTTCAAAAATTTTATCAGCGTGTTTTTTTGTAGAAATAAATATTAAAACCTTATTAAATTCCTCTTTATCGTGTAATAAAAATGTTAGCAAGTTAACCTTTGTGTAAAAATTAGTAACTTCATAACTAGATTGTTTAATGTTTTCTAACGGAATTCCGCTAACAGCAATAGATACTTTTTTAGGATTGATAAAATACTCGTTAATCATAATATCTACATCTTCGGTCATGGTTGCCGAAAACATAATATTTTGTCTTTTTTGAGGTAAAAGTTCTAAAATATTTAATAATTGAAACCTAAAACCTAAATCTAGCATTACATCTACTTCATCAATAATTACTTTTTTAATTTCTTTTGGGTTTAAAGCACCACATAACATTAAATCATATAAACGACCAGGTGTTGCAACAACCACATCTATACCTTGAACTAAAGCATTTTTTTGTGTATTTATGTTTGTTCCACCATAAATACCTAAAACATGTACGCTTTTAAAACGAACCAATTTTTTTACTTCCTCAACAACTTGTACTACTAATTCTCGTGTAGGAACTAAAATTAATATTCTCGGATCTACTTGATCGGAATAGGATAATTGATCTAAAGTTGGTAGTAAATACGCAAGTGTTTTTCCTGTACCAGTTTGAGCAATTCCTACCATATCTCTACCAGATTTTACCACTTTAAACGATCTAGATTGTATTGGTGTAGGATATTCAAAACCTAAAGCATCTACAGCTTTTTGTATTTGTTTGGTAAGTTTTAAATCCGAAAACGTTTGCATATTAAATTTTTTGCAAAGATATAACTAATATTATAACCTAGCTTAGGATAATTACAATTCATTATAAAAAATAAAATACTGTAAATCAGTATATTAAACTAATATGTAACACGTATTACTATTCCAAACCTAAAACATTACTATATTTGCAAA
The DNA here is from genome assembly GCA_947311745.1 of uncultured Flavobacteriaceae bacterium. GTDB lineage: Bacteria > Bacteroidota > Bacteroidia > Flavobacteriales > Flavobacteriaceae > S010-17. Next base: position 2,004 of record CAMZLT010000149.1, read on the forward strand.
AATGCTGTTTTTTATTACTACTAAAATCAAATCATGAATATCAAACAATACTTTCCTATAATAGATTGGTTAACCAATTACAAAAAAGAATGGTTTAAAGGTGATTTAAGTGCAGGTTTAACTGTTGGGATTATGCTTATTCCGCAAGGTATTGCCTACGCTATGATTGCTGGTTTACCACCAATTTACGGATTATACACAGCTATGATTCCGCAAATTATATATGCAATATTTGGTACATCAAGGCAATTAGCCGTTGGACCAGTTGCAATGGATTCGTTAATTGTAGCTTCAGGTGTCGCAACACTTGCACAAATAGGCACAGAACATTTTATTGAATTTGCTATATTACTTGCTTTTATGATGGGGGTTTTACAAGTTTTATTTGGAATATTTAAACTCGGTTTTTTAGTAAATTTTTTATCCAAACCTGTAATTAGTGGTTTTACTTCAGCAGCTTCGTTAATTATTGGTTTAAATCAATTAAAACACCTTTTAGGTGTAAATATGGGTAGAAATAACCGAATTCAAAATTTAGTAGTAGACGCATTTAATCATTTTAAAGAAATTCATTGGTTAACTTTTACTATCGGGATTGGAGCAATTATCATTATAATTTTATTTAAAAAATACCTTAAAAAAGTTCCTGCAGCACTTGTAGTAGTAATTTTAAGTATTGTCTTAGTTAAACTGTTTCAACTAGATCAATATGGTGTTAAAATTGTTGGTGAAATTCCTAAAGGGTTACCTGAATTTAGAATGCCAGCTTTTGATAAAGAAATTATGATAAAACTATTTCCTATTTCATTAACTTTATCATTTATTGCCTTTTTGGAAGCAATTTCAGTTGCAAAAGCCGTAGAAATTAAACATAATGATTATAAAGTAATTCCTAATCAAGAATTAATTGCAATAGGAATGGGAAATGTTGTAGGAGCATTTTTTCAAACCTATCCAGCAACTGGAGGGTTTTCACGAACAGCTGTAAACGATCAAGATGGAGCAAAAACACCCTTAGCTGCAATAATTTCTGCAGTAGTAGTGGCAATAACATTATTGTTTTTAACACCTGTTTTTTATTATTTACCAAAAGCAGTGCTTGCAGCAATAATTATGGTAGCGGTTTTTGGTTTATTAGATTTTACTGTACCAAAACAACTTATAAAATATTCAAAAAGAGATTTACTTATCCTCAACGTTACCTTATTAGTTACTGCAACGGTTGGTATTAAAGAGGGTATTTTAACAGGAGTTATACTATCATTAGTAATATTAATTCAAAAAAGTGTAAAACCGCATATTGCAATATTAGGACGTGTGCCAAACACACATTTTTATAGAAACCGGAAACGTTTTAAGGATGTTATTATAGACGATGAAGTGCTTATTATTCGTTTTGATGCACAATTACATTTTGCAAACACGCAATATTTTAAAGATAAATTACAAGAATTTGCTTACTACAAAGGCGACAAATTAAAACTTTTAATTATCGATGGTGAAAGTCTAAACAACCTAGATAGTAGTGCAATTTATGCATTAAACGAAATTATAGATTTCTTTAAAAACCGAAATGTAGAAATTGCCTTTACAGGATTAAAAGGTCCTGTACGAGATACTATTAATAAATCAGAATTAATACATAAAATAGGTGTCGATCATTGTTTTATGAGTATTCAAGAAGCGGTAGATTGTTTTAAAAATAGATGTATTAGTGTAACAACCGAAAAGAAATTTCAAAATTATGTAAGTCAAACTAACATTAAATAAGTAACATTTGTTACTTAAATTAATGTCATTTTTCTTAAATTTGAAAGATAAAACAAAGAGTAATAACGCATTAAACTAAAATCATATGAAAGTAGAACAATTATTTACAGGATGCCTTGCAGAAATGGCATATTACATCGAATCAAATGGCGAAGTAGCAATTGTAGACCCTTTAAGAGAAACCGATCCGTATATTAAAATGGCAGAAGCGGATGGAGCAAAAATTAAATACATATTTTTAACTCATTTTCATGCTGATTTTGTTTCAGGACAAGTAGATTTAGCAAAAAAAACAGGAGCAAAAATTGTATTTGGACCAAATGCCACAGCAGATTATGAAATATACAACGGAACAGACGGAGAAATTTTCCCTCTAGGAGATATTAAAATAAAACTATTACACACTCCAGGGCACACCATGGAATCATCCTCGTATTTAATCATCGACGAAAAAGGAGAAACACCTTATGTGTTAACAGGTGATTGCTTATTTATTGGCGATGTAGGAAGACCAGATTTAGCCGTAAAATCAGACTTAACACAAGCAGATTTAGCAGGTCATTTATACGATTCGTTACGTAATAAAATCATGACTTTACCAGATGATATTATTGTATATCCTAATCACGGAGCAGGATCTGCGTGTGGTAAAAACATGAGTTCAGAAACTTTTGATACACTTGCAAATCAAAAGAAAACAAATTATGCCTTACGTGCTGATATGACTAAAGAGGAATTTATTAAAGAAGTAACTACTGGTTTAAAAACACCACCACAATATTTCCCATTAAATGTTAAATTAAATAAAACAGGTGCAGAAAAAACATACGAAGAAATCGTAGCTAGCGGAACAACACCTTTAGATGCTGCAACATTTAAAGAGTTAAGCGAACAAAAAGATATTATGGTTATCGATACACGTTCTAAAGAAGCATATTCAGAATCAGGAACAGTTCCTGGTGCTTGGTGGATTGGTCTTAACGGAAGTTTTGCTCCTTGGGTTGGTGCTTTAATTGTAGATGTAAATCAAAAAGTTATCTTTATTGTAGATGACGAGGCTAAAGCACACGAAGCAGTAACTCGTTTTTCAAGAATTGGTTTTGACAACACAATCGGTTACTTAGCTGGTGGTGGTGTTACAGACTGGGTTGCTAATGGTTTTGAATTAGATAAAATTGGTTCTATTTCTGCTGCTGGATTTGAAAAGAAATTTAACAAAGGTGAAGTAGAAGTTGCTTTAGATGTACGTAAAGAATCTGAATATTTATCGGAACATATTAAAGGTTTAGAAAACTTTCCGTTAGATTCTATCAAACAAAATTTTGCAGAAATAAATCCAAATAAAGAATACTTTTTACACTGTGCAAGTGGGTATAGATCACTAATTGCAGCTTCTATATTTAAAGCAAATGGTGTAGAAAAAGTAACCGATATTAGAGGAGGTTTTAAAGATTTAAGAGAAACAAATTTACCTAAAACAGAGTATGTTTGTCCTTCAACACTTCTATAGATTCTATAGTAGTTAAAATACACTATAAAACTAACTTATAATCCTTCTAAAGAATTAATACTTTAAAATATTAATTTTTTAGAAGGATTTTTTAATTGTAAAACCAAGTGTATTAGCCCCTTAAAAGTTCGGACAATATTATAGTTAAATAAATGTAATAAATTTGTCCATTATGAGTAAACGAACATTCACAAAACAGGAAAA
>CAMZLT010000150.1 GCA_947311745.1 uncultured Flavobacteriaceae bacterium
ATCTTTTCCTGTTTTGTGAATGTTCGTTTACTCATAATGGACAAATTTATTACATTTATTTAACTATAATATTGTCCGAACTTTTAAGGGGCTAATACAATGTTTTACTAATTCCATAATTTTTACAGATGATATATTATATATTTTGGTATCTTTGTTTTTTAAGACAATCTTACTTTGAGTACATTAAAAAAGTTTTTTAAAAATACCGTTATCTACGGAATAGCTTCGGTTTTACCACGAGCAATAACAATACTGCTCACAAAGTTAAAAACAAGCGTTTTCGTATCATCAGAATACGCAAAAGACACCAGTTTCTATGTATATGCTGCATATTTCAATATCCTATTTACTTATGGAATGGAAACGGCTTTTTTTCGTTTTTTCACCAAAGAAAAGGAAAAAGATGCCATTATATCTACATCATTTATTAGTATCTTTACAACAACGTTACTCTTTTTTAGTATCGCCTTATTTTTTAATGCCGAATTAAGTACTTTTTTTAACTTTAAAAACCCTCTTTTTTTTAAAATGCTACTTATCATATTAGTTTTAGATACGTTAGTAGTAATTCCATTTGCATATTTACGAGCAACAAATAAACCAATTCAATTTGCATTTTATAAAATTAGTAATGTACTAATTTATGCTATATTAAACGTATTGTTTTTATGGTTTGCACCGAAATTTAAATTGCAATTACCCAGCCTTTTACTAAATTATTTAGGCGAAGCCCCTAAAATTAGTTATATTTTCTTTTCACAAGTTGTAGCTAGTTTTTTTACGTTTCTTGTAATGTTACCAATTATTTTAAAGTTTAAATTTACTTTTGATAAGCAAATTTTAAAAAAAATGTTGCAATATGGTTTGCCAATAATGCTTGCAGGAATAGCTTTTATCACCAACGAAAACCTAGATAAAATACTAATTGAGCGTTTTAAAGGTGAAAAAATAATGGGTATTTATAGTGCATGTTATAAATTAGGGGTTTTTATGACACTTTTTATAACTGCATTTAAATTAGGAGCAGAACCTTTCTTTTTTAGTCATTCTGAAAATAAAGATGCAAAAAAAAATTATGCAACAATTCTAACGTGGTTTGTCATTTTTGGTTCACTAATATTATTTATAATCGTTGCGTATATTCAACTTTTTGCAAAAGTATTACTTGGCAAACCTGAATATTTTGAAGCCCTAAATATCGTACCAATTATTTTATTAGCAAATTTATTTTTAGGTATTTATCACAATTTATCTATTTGGTACAAACTTACCGATAAAACAAAATATGGTATGTATTTTTCTTTATTAGGAGCAATGATTACTGTTATTTTAAGCTTTATATTTATTCCCATTTACGGATATATAGCTTCTGCTTGGATAACGCTTATTGCGTATAGCTTCATGACTTTTATTTCGTATTACTACAGTAAAAAACATTACGAAATCACCTATAACATACCTAAAATTGTTTTTTATTTAGGTTTATCTATTGCATTATCTTTGGTTTCATTTTATAATTTTCAAAAAAATTATCTTATTTCAACTATTATGTTACTTTTATTTTTAGGAATTATTTATCGCAAAGAAATTTTCCCTTTATTAGAAGTACAAAAAAAATAATCTAATTTATTCTACCACAGAACTTGGTACTAATATAGAGACATCACCATTATGACGTAAAATATCTCGTACAATACTGGAACTAATATAAGAAGTATTTGCACTTGTAAGTAAAAAAATAGTTTCTATTTTAGATAATTTCCTATTGGTATGTGCAATTGCTTTTTCAAATTCAAAATCTGCTGGATTTCGCAAACCACGCAAAATAAAATCAATATTATTTTTTTTACAAAAATTTATTGTCAAACCAGAATATGACGTAACTGTTATTTTCGGCTCATTTTTAAAGGTGTCTTTAATAAAGTAAATTCGTTTTTCTAAATCAAACATATATTTTTTTGCAGAATTCATTCCGATAGCAATAATAATTTCGTCAAATAATGGCAATGCACGATTGATAATATCAACATGACCTAAAGTAATCGGATCAAATGAACCTGGGAAAACTGCTTTTCGCATAATAATATTTTTTTATTTAGGTAAAAATAGTACTTTTGATGTAATATGCTAAAAAAAATACTAAAATTTGGATTTATAACAGGAATCATATTAATACTATGCATATTATTATTAGATTTTTATATTATAAAATCTACTAAAAACCAATTATTTACTGAAGTTACAAGTGTGAAAAAATCCTATACCGGTCTCGTTCTTGGAGCAAGAGTTTATAAAAGTGGTGGCTTATCCTTAATTTTGAAAGATAGAGTGGAAACTGCTTTGAAATTATATCAAAGTAAAAAAATTAAGCGCTTCCTTTTAAGCGGCGATCATGGCACAAAATCGTATGATGAAGTAAATGCTATGAAAAACTATTTAGTAAATCTTGGTGTTCCTGAAAAAGATATTTTTCTAGATCATGCAGGATTTGATACTTACGATAGTCTTGTACGAGCAAAAAAAATTTTTTTAGTCAATGATGTAATTATTATTACACAAAAATTTCATTTAAAGAGAAGCTTATTTATTGCAAACAACACAGGTTTAAACGCACAAGGATTTGTTTGTGATAGCCATAATTATGGCATAGCAAAAACAATGTTTATTCGTGAAAAATTGGCAAACATAAAAGCTTTTATTGAAATATTTTTACATCTAAAACCAACCTATTTAGGTAAAAAAATTCCAATTACAAAAGACAGCAACTTAAGTTTTGACTGATTATAAAATAATTATACATCTATAGAATATAAAATAGTTCAAAAGAAAATTAATTAAACCGATAAAATATCCGAAATACGCAGTAATTCTTTATTTATCGTATGTTTTCCTTTTACAGCCTTTTCTAGCGGAACTGTTTCTACTTGGTTATTAACAAACCCAACCATAACATTGCTTACATTATCTAGTAATAATTCCACTGCTCTAACACCAAGTCTAGATGCTAAAACACGATCAAAGCACGACGGAGCTCCGCCACGTTGCATATGTCCTAAAACAGAAACACGCACTTCATAAAAAGACAAATTTTGTTCGATATAGTCTGCCAATTCAAAAACATTTTTCCCTATTTTATCTCCTTCAGAAACTACTACGATACTAGATGATTTTCCGCTTCTGCGACTTCTTTTTAAAGAATGCAACAATCTATCTAAACCTAAATCCTCTTCTGGAATTAAAATCTCCTCTGCTCCTGCTCCAATTCCACTATTTAAAGCGATAAAACCAGCATCTCTCCCCATAACTTCAACCAAAAATAAACGATTATGCGAACTTGCTGTATCGCGTATTTTATCGATTGCATCAATAACTGTATTAA
>CAMZLT010000151.1 GCA_947311745.1 uncultured Flavobacteriaceae bacterium
ACGAATATAGCACCATACAAACCTGCACTTGGTCCTAAACCAGAGCTTACTCCAAAAGCTAACGCTAAAGGCAAAGCTACAATACCTGCGGTTATTCCTCCAAATAAATCACCTTTGAGGTGCTTAAAATTAAATCCGAATTTACTATTTTCTTTCATTTTAGTTGTTTAAAAATTCAACTTTACCAGTATTAACATCGTACATTGCACCGATAATTTCAATTTCGTTATTTGCTTCCATATCTTTAAGAATGCTACTTTCTTTAGTTATTTTTTTAATAGAAACGTTTACATTCTCCAAGGAAACATCTTCTATCATTTCGTCGGTAAAATTAGTATTATCTTTTTTATATTTACTAACTGCAGGTTTAATTTTACTTAATAGAGTCGTAATATTACCTAATTCAACACCGTTACAAGCAGCGGTAACAGCTCCACATTTGGTGTGTCCCATTACCACAACTATTTTAGAACCTGCAACTTTACAAGCATACTCAATAGAACCCAAAACATCTTCATTAATTATATTTCCTGCTACACGTACGCTAAAAATATCGCCAATTCCTTGATCGAACACTAATTCTGCAGGTACACGCGAATCAATACAGCTTAATATTACAGCAAAAGGATATTGTCCGCTACTTGTTTCAAAAACTTGTTCTTTTAAATTTCGTTGTGCTTTTAAATTAGCTACAAATCGCATATTACCTTCTACTAATATATTATGAGCAATTTGAGGTGTTAAATTACTTTGTGTTATTTTTGTTTGTGTTTTCATTTGTTTTTGCGTTATACTTTTATCAATATTTTATATATATGATATTTTTAAAAAACAGCTTTTTTAATCAAAAAGTATTTTTTGTGTTAATTATAATTTTATAGTGTTTTTATTTTAATGGTAAAGCCTTATTTTATATTGGTTTACCATTCTTAATAAACTCTTTTAGTTTACGATTTTATACGTTTCATTAAGAAAATTCTGGAGGTGGTGTACAAGTAGTAAGGTAATTTTCTGCAAAAAACACTTCTTTGTAAAGAAAATTACGTTTTACTTTGTAATTTGATAAATTAATAAAAGTTGTATAAAATAATATTTTATCCTCAAACTTTTTTTCAAATTCAAATTTTACTTTTTTTCATTATTATCATCCTCTTTTTCTGAGGAATGGCACACTACTACATCAGATGTATCCGAAAAAAAAATAGTATAATTTACACTTATATTTGACCATATCTGACTTAATAGAAAGATATAAATTAAAATTTTAAAATGTATTTTAATAGTCAAAACAGTATTTTTTTTAAAATGCTAAGATACTAAATATTTATGATATTTACACGAAAAAATTATTCTATTTAACAATTAAAGTATCTAACTCTAATCTTGTTTTTAACCACTTTTTCATTTTTACTTTTTGTAATTCTATTTTTTCTTTAGCGATGGTATCATACCAAACTATCTTAAAAATAGGAATGGTATCTATGGTTTTAAAATTAGTTTGAATTTGATTAGCAAAAGAAATTTCTTTAATACCATCGTAATTAATTTTAGTTTCCTCACTAAGTTTTAAAAACGGAATTTCTTGTGCTTTATGTTTATTTAATTCATTTTCTAATCGTGTAATTCGTTCTTCTTTACTTCGGATAGAAGCATCTCTACCTTCGATGATTCGTTGGTCTCTAGCTACTTGATCCTTTAAAGTTTGAAATTCGTTTATTAATTTAGTGTCGTCCTTTCCTTTATGTATGTTTAATTTTACTGCTTTATTCATACCAAAACTTATTAAATCTTGTTTCCAACGGTTTTCATCTTTTTGCGAAACACTTTTACCAAAAACGGTGATTTCAATCCTGTTATTTTTAAAATCTAAATCGCTTTCATCTTCATCAATAACCGAATATCCTTCATTTTTAATATTGGTAATCAACGTTTTTGCCTGTTGTTTAAAATTCTTTTCTAAATATAAATTATAAAAGGTATATACACTCATTGCTAAAACGATTATTGCTACTATAGATGCAAAATTTGCGATACGTCTTCGCTTTGCAGAATTAATATATTTCACCATCGGAAACCGTAAATACTTAACAATTACAAAGCTAGAAAGTGCTATAAAAGTGGCATTTATCAAAAACAAAAACATTGCTCCTAAAAAATAATCGTAATAATGTTGTGTTGCTAATCCGTAACCTGCTGTACAAAGTGGTGGCATTAAAGCTGTTGCAATTGCCACTCCTGCAACGGTATTGGTTTGTGGTTGCGGACGACTAATTGCAATTATCAGTGCCAATCCTCCAGAAATGGCAATCATTACATCTAGTACATTTGGTTGTGTTCGTGCTAATAATTCTTTGGTTTCTTCTTGAAAAAGCGGAATACTAAAAAATAAAAAGGATGTAACCAAACTCAATCCTAACATAACGCCAAGATTAACCATAGAACGTTTTAAAGTATCAATATCATTAATTCCGATTGCTAAACCAACACCTAAAATCGGACCCATTAGCGGAGAAATAAGCATTGCTCCAATCACTACAGCAGTAGAACTAACGCTTAAACCTATCGATGCAATCAATATAGAAAACACCAAAATCCATGCTGTGTGCCCTTTCATTGCAATGGAATCTTTTATACTCTGAATTGTACCATCTTTATCGGTTTCTTCACGTATGCTAAGCAATTCGTTTAAAAATATTTTAACACTCGAAACAAAACCTTGCATTTCCTTTTTTGCCTCTTGCTTGGTATCTTGTATTTTTTGCTCTTTTTCTTTAATTTTTTCTTTCATTTGCTTTTAAGTCAGTTTTTTAGTGAATTTTTCTTTCACTTCTGCTACAATTTGTTTGATATCTTGCTCTTTATCTTTCGGACAAATTAGTAGTACATCCTCTTTTTCTACAACAATAAAATTATCTAAGCCTTGTATCACAACGTGTTTTCCTTTTTGGGTTCGCACAATATTATTGGTAGCATTTCTAAAAATAGCATTGGTATCTACAACAGCATTTGCATCGGTATCTTTTGGTAATTTATCGTATAAAGAACTCCAAGTTCCTAAATCGTTCCAACCAAATTCTACTGGTAAAACATATACATTATCGGCTTTTTCCATAATTCCGAAATCTATAGAAATACTTTCTGCTTTTGGATAACTCTTTGCTATAAATTCGGTTTCTTCCTTGGTATTATAGTCATTTTTTCCTTGCAAAAATAAAGTTTCCATTACTGGAAGGAATTTTTTATACGATTGAATAATTGCTTTTACTGACCAAACAAATATCCCTGCATTCCAAAGGTAATTCCCTTTAGATAAAAATTGTTTTGCAGTTTCTAAATTTGGTTTTTCGGTAAATTTTACTACTTTTTTTATATTTTCTGTACCTTGATATTGTATATATCCATAACCTGTATTTGGATGCGATGGTTGAATACCTAAAGTCATTAAAATTTCGTCTTTCTGACAAGCATCAAAACTAGTTTGTATGTTTTTAAGGAATTCTTTTTCGTTTTCTATCCAATGATCGGAAGGAGCAACCACCATAACTGCATTTTTGTTAAGATTGCTAATTTTATGTGCAGCATATAACACACAAGGTGCTGTATTACGCATTGTTGGCTCTAATAGTAATTGGTTTTCGGAAATTTTTGGTAATTGCTCTAACACCAATTTTTTATAACTAGCATTAGTAGAAATCAAAATATTTTCGATTGGTATTAATTTTTCAAATCGTTTGTATGTTTTTTGTAACAAGCTTTCGCCTGTGCCTAACATATCGTGAAATTGTTTTGGAAATTCGCTAGTACTCATTGGCCAAAATCTAGAACCAATTCCTCCTGCCATTATTATTGCGTAATAATTTTTATTCATTATTTATTTGCATTGCAATTTCTTTTATATAAAGAAATTTATGTTTTTTTAATCGTTAATCTTAGTAACTTCAGCATTTTGATGAAACAAATATACTTTTTTTGTTGTTATTTCTGTACATTCGTAACGTGTTCGTCTTTTATTACCTCGTACAAAAATACGATTATTATATTTAAATTTTTGATGCAATCGCATTTCAAAAATATAATCGACATCGGTTGGAGTATCTTGTTGCATTAAAATCCACGACAATTTCACATCAGAATCGGTACTTGCTTTAGGATTCCGTAAGTAATTTGCTAGTATAGAAAGGATTTCATTCGGAAATATTTCAGGTTTTAAAAAAGGCAACATTAAATGCTGAAAATTGAGCTTCCACTCTACTCCATGAGGTTTTATTTGCCTTATTTTTCCTTTGTTTTCTAAGTGCGTTTTAAGATGTGCAATTTCGTGAATTAGTGTAATTAAAAATCGATATTTATTTATATCGTTATTAATGGTGATTTGATATTTTCCGTTTTTTAGTAATCTAAAATCTCCGTGTTTTGTTTTACGTTTATTTTTAATGCGTAATTTAAACTTGTATTTTTGCAATAAAAATTCTACCAAATCTATAGATGATTTAGGAATATATTGGTGTATTAGTTGAAAATCCGACATAGATAAAATTTCCAGCAAGATACAAATTCAGTTAAAAAAAATCCTTTATTTTACTAAAAATGGCTGTACTTGGATAAAATTTTCAGTTTCTAATTTTAAATAATACGTTCCTTTTACATAGTTATTCAATTCAATAATATTATTAATTGGATATAAACTAGTAAAAAGTTTTTTGCCTAAAACATTATAAATTTCAATTTTCTTAATTTTAGTTAAGTTAGATTTTAAATGTATGGATATATAATCAGACGCTGGTATTGGATATAAACTAAATCCTTTTAATTTTTCTTGTTCAACCGACAACGCTATTAAATCAATAATTCCATCATTATCCGTATCATCACAGGCATTTTGCAATAACCAAATATTTTGATTTGTTTGAAAATCATTCCAATTACTATGGCAAGGATACTGAAATTGATTTTCTAATCGTGTAATTATCGGTGTATCAGCAACTTCTAAATCCGTTAAAAAATCCATGTTAATTTGCTCCGTGCTTCCGTTACCTAATGCAATGTTTTTTGCTTGCATACTTCCGTTGAAGGTGTAATCGATTAAAGCATGACTCAATCTGTTTATTGCATAAACATCCAAAGCGTCATAAGGTTGAAAATGACCTGCATTGTTATAAATTCCTGTATAAGAAATATAATGATTTGCATCATAGTGATACGTTTCAAGAGTTCCATCGGAATCGGCATCGTATTGATAGGTTGTTGCATCGGAAAAAACACGAATAAAATCTTTTTCGGAATTGGGAATATTTATCAATTCAAAAACAGCACGTATTGCTCTTTCGTCTGTATTGTAATTTGTATTATCTTCGTTCATATCATCATTGTTTATTTCGATAAGCAATTTAACATTAGACGGATAATTTATTAAATCATCTTCTGTAACAACAAGACTATACCAAGGTGCTGTCATAAAAATAAATCTTCCATTTGTTCCCCAATTATAGGTATTACCAAAAATATTTTTTCCAAGCCAAATTGTTGCTCCTGCTCCGTAAGAGTGTCCCATTAATCCTACTTTTGTGGTATCAATCCAATTAGGAAAATGTGTTTGTGCAGATGCCAACATCATATTTAAAGAAAATTGATATGCTTCTGTTGTATTTCCAGGTGTATTGTTATAAATATTTATCACGGCATAACCTTGACTCGCTAAAAAATAAAATAATTTTTCATAAGTATAAGCAGGTCTTCCCCAACCAGAAATAAAATAAATTACTGGTAGTGGTTGCATTGCAATATCTGGATGGTAAAAATTGATAATGCCATCGTTTGTATTATCTGTTAATTCAGGTTCATGAATTACATTATTTGCTCCCCAACTTCCGTAACCACTTACTATACCTGAAGTGCCATCTTGAAGGTTATTATACGAAATTTGTCCTTGTGATGTAACTCCAAATAAAATAGTTACAATAAAAATTACTACTCCTTTCATTATTTATTTTTTTGTAAAAATAAAGCAAGTACAACAAACAAATGTAACATTTATTACGCTATGTTAATTCGAAAAATTCAGGAACAAGTATAAAAATTGGGGAAAGGTTATAAAAAGTTATCAGATTTACTTGTAAATGCAAAATAATTAATCTAACTTTACAACAGATTTATATCACGACAATATCGCTTTGGCGAGACTGCGGATATAAAACCGTTGTGCGTAATTAAGGAATGAACGAAAAAATTGAAAT
>CAMZLT010000152.1 GCA_947311745.1 uncultured Flavobacteriaceae bacterium
CCTGCAAATGATGATTGTGCAACACCAGATACTTTAGTAGTTTACGCTAGTGGTATGTCAGCAGGTAATGAAACTGCAGCAAACTCTACAGGAGCAACAGAAAGTGCACAAGGACAAACTTCGTGTGATTCCGCTGGTACGAATTTAGATATGTTTTATGAGTTTACAGTCCCTGCTGGTGAAGATACTATTTATGTGTTGACAGGTGGTGCAACTGGTGCTAATATTGAGTTAGTATTGTTTGATACTTGTGGTGGAACAGAAATTCCTAATACGTGTATGAATAATTCTAATCAACATATTCTTACAGGATTAACAGGTGGTACAACCTACTTATTACAAGTATGGCATGATAGTTTTAATGCAGGTGAATTTACTATTGCATTAGAATCTGCACCAACTTGTCCTACACCAATGGCAATGGCAACTGCAAATTTAACAGATGTAAGTGTAGATTTATCTTGGACTGCTGGTGATGCAGAAACTATGTGGGAAGTGGTTTATGATGTAGATCCATATACAATGCCAGCAAATGGTATGGCAGATGCTTCTGCTGAACCAGGTTATACTTCAGTTGCAACAACTCCTGCTTTAAGTTTGTCTGGATTGGCAGCTTCTACTGATTATCAAGTGTATTATAGAGCACATTGTGGCGGTACAGATTATAGTGATTGGGTTAGTTTTACTTTTACAACTCAAGCTCCACCACCTGCGAATGATTTAGCTGTAAATGCTATTGCAGTAGCTTGTGGTGATACTGTAACAGGTGATACTTCAAGTGCTACTGTAGATCCTCAAGGTGATTGTGGTTCTGTAGATAATGACGCACCTAATGTTTTCTATACATTTACAGGTACAGGTACAGCAGAGGATGTAACATTAAGTTTATGTAATTCTAGTTACGATACTTCTATTGCTGTATTTACAGGAACTCCTGGTGCATTAGTTTGTTATGCAAACAATGATGATTCTTGTGGTATACAATCAGAGGTAACCTTTACTTCGGATGGTACACAAACCTATTATATTATGATTGAAGGTTATGCTGCAACTAGTGTTGGAGCTTACGAAATGGTAGTATCATGTGCTACTGCATGTACTCCTGCTGTTACCAATCAAGATTGTGCTTCTGCGGATGCTTTAACACTTGGTGTTACTACTAATTCGGATAATACTTGTGCAACAGGTAATATTGATAACCCATCTTGTGATCCATATGGTGTAATTAAAGATGTATGGTTTATGGTAGATGCTACTTCTGCTCAATTAGATATTACAACTGCTTTAGGTACTGCTACCGATGTTAATGTTGCAGTTTATGAAGGAACTTGTGGTGCTTTAACCGAAGTTGCAGGAGCTTGTGCAGATACTGCTGCTACAGCAAATGGCCTTAATTTAACAGGTTTAACTTCTGGTACTACTTACTATATTCAAGTTTGGAATGCAGGTGGTGCTGAAGAAGGTACTTTTGATATTACTGTAGTTGACCCTGTAGTTGCTACGGAAACTTTAGAATCTGTTGGATTTAGATATTTCCCTAATCCTGTTACAAATAATTTACAATTACAAGCTAACGAAAATATTAAATCTGTTGCAGTATTTAATATGTTAGGTCAAGAAGTTATTTCTGCTAGACCTTCTGCGTTAGAAACTAGTTTAAATATGGCTAACTTAGCGTCAGGTACATACTTTGTGAAAGCACAAGTAGGTGATGCTGTTGGTACATTTAAAGTAGTTAAAAAATAATAAAGTAATTTTATTTTTTTAAAATAATTAAGACTCCGATTTTATCGGAGTCTTTTTTTTGTAATATATTTGCGTAAAAATATGTTGCAGCTATTCTATTCTTTTATTATTCCTGTTTATAATCGTCCTGATGAAATCAAGGAGCTATTAACTAGTTTTTTGGAGCAAGAAAGTAATATTCCTTTTGAAATTATACTTGTAGAAGACGGTTCTAGTATATCGTGTAAATCTGTTGTAGAATCCTTTTCAAAACAATTAAATGTACACTATTATTTTAAAGAAAATTCTGGACCAGGATTGTCTAGAAATTACGGTATGCAAAAAGCAAAAGGCACTTATTTTATTATTTTAGATTCCGATGTATTGTTACCAAAAGATTATGTAAAAATTGTAAATGATAAATTAGTAACTGCTTATGTAGATGCTTTTGGTGGTGTAGATATGGCACATTGCTCGTTTACTGCGATTCAAAAAGCCATAAATTTTGCAATGACATCTTTTTTAACCACAGGAGGTTTGCGTAATACAGCAGATAGTGCTGATTTTTTTCAATTGCGAAGTTTTAATATGGGAATTTCAAAAGAAGTTTTTATGGCTACTAAAGGATTTTCTAAACAACGATTTGGAGAAGATATTGAATTATCACATCGTATTAAAAAGATGGAATTTAGTTCTTGTTTGTTCTCAGATGCTGTTGTTTATCATAAGCGTAGAGCTAATTTTAATCAATTTTATAAGCAAACCTTTAATTTTGGTAGAGCAAGACCAATTTTAAATAAAATGTATAAAAATACGGCTAAAATAACCTATTGGTTTCCTACTGTTTTTATTTTTGGTTTATTCGTTTCGGTGCTTTTATCTTTTTATGGTATTTTATCTTTTTTAGCTGTTTATATTCTATATTTTTTGTTGGTATTTGTACTGGCTTCCGTTAAGGAAAAAAATATAAAAGTTGGTTTTTTAAGCATTGTAGCAGTATTTACGCAATTTTTAGGTTACGGAATTGGTTTTTTTCGTTCGCAAGTGCGATTACACATACAGCATAAATCAATAAAAGAAACCTTTCCAAAGATGTTTTACTAAATTTAGAATTGTTATTTTTGCGTTTTAAATATAGAAAATGCAATATTATAATAACATATTAGAAACTATCGGAAATACACCTTTAGTAAAATTAAATAAAATCGTTAGCGAAGTTGATGCTTTGGTATTAGCAAAAGTAGAGACGTTTAATCCAGGAAATTCAGTTAAAGACCGAATGGCGTTAAAAATGATTGAAGATGCCGAAAAAGACGGTCGTTTACAGCCAAACGGAACAATTATCGAAGGAACTTCTGGTAATACAGGAATGGGTTTGGCAATTGCCGCTACTTTAAAAGGGTATAAGTGTATTTTTGTAATGGCAGATAAGCAATCTAAAGAAAAAGTAGATATTTTACGTGCTGTTGGTGCGGAAGTAGTGGTTTGTCCTACGGCAGTTGAACCAGACGATCCTCGTTCGTATTATTCAGTTTCTAAGCGTTTGGCTGCTGAAACACCAAATGCTTGGTATGTAAACCAATATGATAATCCGTCGAATGCTGCTGCTCATTACGAAAGTACTGGTCCGGAAATTTGGAAACAAACCGAAGGAAAAATTACACATTTTGTAGTTGGTGTTGGTACAGGTGGAACAATTTCTGGTGTTGGGAAGTATTTAAAAGAAAAAAATCCAAATATTAAAATTTGGGGAATTGATACGTATGGTTCGGTTTTTAAGAAATACCACGAAACAGGAATTTTTGACGAAAAGGAAATTTATCCGTATGTTACCGAAGGTATTGGCGAAGATATTTTACCAAAAAATGTACATTTTGATGTTATTGATGGTTTTGAGAAAGTTACGGATAAAGATGCTGCAATCTATACTAAAAAATTAGCTGTTGATGAAGGAATTTTTGTAGGAAATTCTGCTGGAGCTGCAATTAAAGGTTTGCTACAAATAAAAGATAATTTTAAAAAAGACGATGTAGTGGTAATTTTATTTCACGACCACGGAAGTAGGTATGTTGGAAAAATGTTTAACGACGATTGGATGAAAAAAATGGGATATATAGAATAATTAATTTTTTCTATTTTTAAAATTTAAATATAAATTTAATCTATTGAAAACAGCATTGTAATGCTGTTTTTTTATTTGGTTTTTTGTTTTTTTGTTGTTCTAGTATGTTTTTAAGGTAAAAATCGTTTAAAACGCTTAAAATTATGTATTTTTATTTTTCATTTTAAAAATTGCTACTTTTGATACGTGAAAATTTCTTGCATTATTTATGGAAGTATAAATTGTTTGCTACTTTAAATTTGGTTTCTTTTTCGGGGAAATCTATTCAAATTTTACATTGTGGTATGCATAATTTTGATGCTGGACCAGATTTTTTTAATGCAAAAATTAAAATTGATGGCCAATTATGGGCAGGAAATGTAGAAATTCATATAAAGGCATCGGATTGGTATGTGCATAATCACGAAAATGATTTGGTTTATGATTCGGTTATTTTGCATGTAGTTTGGGATAATGATGTTTCTATTTTTAGAAAAGATAATTCCATTATCGAAACTTTAGTGCTGTCCGATTATGTAAATACAGCTGTTTTACAAAATTATAAGCGTTTGTTTCAAGCTAATAGTACATGGATTAATTGCGAAAGACAATTAAGCAATTTAGATTCGTTTTTGTTAGATGCTTGGAAAGAGAAATTATACATACAACGTTTAGAGCGAAAAACTATAGAAATAGTAGCTTTATTAGAGCAATCTAACCATAATTGGGAAGCCGTTTTGTTTAAGTTATTGGCTAAAAATTTTGGATTAAAAGTAAACGGAACTGCTTTTTTTACTATGGCAAATTCGTTTGATTTTTCGGTTTTTAGAAAATATTGGCATAAAAATATGTCTTTAGAAGCCTTGTTATTTGGTCAAGCAGGTTTATTGTTTGAGAATAAAGAATCCGTGTATTTTGAAACGTTACAGCAAGAATATACGTATCTAAAATACAAGCATAATTTAAAACCTATTAGCCAAACGGAAGTAAAATTTTTTAGATTGCGACCAAATAATTTTCCTACTTTGCGTCTATCACAATTGGCAAATTTGTATTTTACGAAGCATTCTATTTTTAGTAAAATTTTAGAAATTAATGATTTAGATTTGTTTTATGATTTATTTTCTGTTGAAACGAGTGAATTTTGGAAATCGCATTACAGTTTTGAAACGGTTTCAAAAACGGTAACGAAAAAACTAACCAAGTCTTTTATTAATTTGCTTTTAATTAATACAATTATACCTTTAAAATTTGTCTATTTACGAACGAAAGAAAGCTTTAATGTAGAACCATTATTAGCATTGATTCGAGAAATTCCTTCCGAAAGAAATCGTATTATTACTAATTTTACACAATTAGGAATGCCTACAAAAAATGCCTTAGAATCTCAAGGATTGTTAGAGCTAAAAGCGGAGTTTTGTTCTAAAAATCGATGTTTAGATTGTGAAATTGGTACTAGTTTATTGCAAAAATCTAATACAAAGCCTTAAATTTTGAAGGGTTAGCTTCATGCATAATGGCGTAAATATCCTCAAAAATGCTGTTTTTATTTGGTTTTGAAAAGTAATCGCCATCGCTACCATAAGCAGGTCTGTGCTGTTGTGCTGTTATGGTTATTGGTTTAGCATCTAAATAGCGATATGCATTTTGCTTGTTTAGAATTTCGTCTAATAAATAGGCACTTGCACCACCATTTACATCCTCGTCAATTATTACTAATCTATTGGTTTTTTGGATGCTTTTTACAGTATCGTGATTTATATCAAAAGGCATTAAACTCTGTGCATCAATTATTTCAATATCAATACCAACTTGTAGTAATTCTTTAGCTGTTTGTTCAACAATTTTAAGCATAGATCCGTAAGAAACTACGGTAATATCAGCTCCTTCTTTTATGGTTTCTACAACGCCAATTGGTGTTTGAAATTCGCCTAAATTGTTTGGTAAGTTTTCTTTTAAACGGTATCCGTTAAGGTTTTCGATGATAAGAGCAGGTTCGTCTGTTTTTAAAAGTGTGTTGTAAAATCCAGCAGCTTTAATCATGTTTCTTGGTGTTAGAATATAGATTCCTCGTAAAGCATTTATTAAAACTCCCATTGGTGAGCCAGAGTGCCAAACACCTTCTAGACGATGTCCGCGAGTACGAATAATTAGCGGTGCTTTTTGTCTGCCAAAGGTTCGCCATCTTAGTGTTGCTAGGTCGTCGCTCATGGTTTGTAAACCGTATAATACGTAATCTAGATATTGAATTTCGGCAATTGGTCGTAAGCCACGCATTGCCATTCCGATTCCTTGTCCGATAATAGTTGCCTCTCTAATTCCTGTGTCAGCTACTCGTAATTCGCCAAAGAGTTCTTGCATACCTTCTAAACCTTGGTTTACATCGCCAATTTTACCAGCATCCTCACCATAAATTAATAGGTTGTTATATTTTTTAAAGAGTGTTTTGAAATTTTCACGTAAAACGATTCTAGCATCTACTGCTTCTGGATTTTCGTTGTAGCTTGGTTTTAGTTCGGCAATATTGGTTGCTTTGTTTTCGTGTTCGGAATATAAGTGTGCACTGTACTTAAACTGTTGGGTTTTGCTGTATGTTTTAATCCAATTTTGTAAAATTTCTTTTGCAGTAAAGGATTCGTTACGTATTAGTCGTAAAATTTCTTTTGCAGTATCTATTAAAAATGCTTTGTCGAATATTTGTTCGGCATTTAATTTTTCGATTATTTTTTTAATAAATACCGTATTGTTGCTTTGTTCGCTTACTTTGTTTAGAATAGTAAGTAGTTCTGTTCTATCGGTTTTTATTGGATTTAGATAATTATTCCAAGCATTTCTTTTTGCTTGACTTGCTTCTTTTTTTGCTTCTTTTTCTATTTGAATTAATTCTGCTTCATCGGTAACGAATCGTAGGGTTTCGCCATTATTTTCTAGTTCAAAATGTAAAATCCATTCTCTAAATTTTGCGTTACAATCGTGTTCTTTTTCCCATTGTAGGCGTTCTTTGGATTTGTATCTTTCGTGTGAGCCAGAAGTGGAGTGTCCTTGTGGTTGTGTTAGTTCGTTTACGTGAATAAGTACAGGTACGTGTTCGTCTCGTGCTATTTTTGTTGCACGATTGTAGGTATCCATTAATTGTGTGTAATTCCAACCGTTTACTTTAAAGATTTCTAATCCGTTTAGTTTTTTGGTACGTTGAAATCCTTTTAATATTTCCGAAATACTTTCTTTGGTAGTTTGGTGTTTTGCATGTACGGAAATTCCGTATTCGTCATCCCAAACACTCATAACCATTGGTACTTGTAATACACCAGCAGCGTTTATGGTTTCAAAAAAGTGTCCTTCGCTGGTACTTGCATTTCCGATTGTTCCGAAAGCGATTTCGTTACCTTTGTTAGAAAATTTATTTTCAGTTTGTAGTTCGTTTACGTTTCGGTATATTTTTGATGCTTGTGCTAAACCTAGTAATCTAGGCATTTGTCCTGCAGTAGGACTAATATCTGCACTTACATTTTTTAGGTTTTTTAGCTCTTTCCAAGAGCCGTCTTTGTTTAGTGTGTGTGTTGCAAAATGACCGTTCATTTGCCTTCCTGCGGAAGCTGGTTCGTTTATTTCATTGGCATCGGCATATAAACTAGCAAAAAATTCTTGTGGTGTTAATGCTCCGATTGCAAACATAAAGGTTTGGTCACGGTAATAACCAGAGCGAAAATCGCCATTTTTAAAGTGTTTTGCCATGGCTATTTGTGGCAGTTCTTTTCCGTCGCCAAAAATACCAAATTTTGCTTTTCCTGTAAGAACTTCTCTACG
>CAMZLT010000153.1 GCA_947311745.1 uncultured Flavobacteriaceae bacterium
AAGTAATTTAGCAATAGGTAATAAATCGATTGTAGACATCTGTTTTTTTTATAACAAATATCAAACTATTTTTTTAAAACTCCACAAGTTTTGCACTTGATCCAATTAACATTTATTTAAATGTGAGATTTTAAAATTTAGGATACTCTCTCCTACCCCTATAAAATAAAAAAACCTCAGTATAACTGAAGTTCTTCATTGGTTAATTTCTTAACCTAAAGAGTTTTATATTGAAAAACTCTAAAAAACAACACAACTTTCTTTCTTTTTAAAGAAAAAAGCGGTCTGGACGGGACTCGAACCCGCGACCCCCTGCGTGACAGGCAGGTATTCTAACCAGCTGAACTACCAGACCGTTGCTTTTAGCGGTTGCAAATATAAGTGTGTTTTTATAATTGACAAAGTTTTTTTTGTAAAAAAACTAAAAAAAGTATATATACACATGTAACTAACTGTAAATCAGTTTGTTTTATGCAAAATTGTTTCTACTAACTAGATAAGCAATCAATATTTTATCAAATCCTTCGTTGATATCTACAGGTACATAATCTATTCTGTACTGTAAACATTTCATTTTTAAGGTATCAAAATAATTTGCAACTTGTTTGTTATAATTTTCTTGTACTTGTTCTGCATATAAATTTATAGATTCTCCTGTTTCTACATCAATAAATTTTTTAGGTTTGTTGTCAAAATCAAAATTTAACTCCAATTTTTTATCGTAGGTATGAAATAAAATTAATTCGTGTTTATTATATTTTAAATGTCTAATTGCTTCAAAAAGAGCTTCCTCTTTTTCATTATCTTGAAACATATCGGTAAATAAAAACAACAAGGAACGTCTGTGTATTTTTTCGGCAATTTCATGCAAGATTTTATAGGTTTCTGTTTTTCTAGCTTCGGTTTTTTCTAGTAATCCTTCTAGCTTATCTAAAAGCATTCTATGGTGTCTTTCACTTCCTTTTGCAGGTGCATAATATTCGTAAATATCGCTATAAATACTTAATCCAAAAGCATCGCGTTGTTTTTTTAAAATCTCCATTAAGGATGCTGTTGCAATTGCAGAAAAACCAATTTTATTAAAATTTTCTAAATCTTGATTTACCATTTTAGGATAATGCATCGAAGCAGAATTGTCTATTATTATATGGCATCTAAGGTTGGTTTCCTCTTCGTATCTTTTTACAAAAAGTTTATCGGTTTTTGCAAATAATTTCCAATCAATATGTTTAGTGCTTTCACCTTTATTATACAAACGATGTTCGGCAAATTCTACCGAAAAACCATGAAAAGGACTTTTGTGCATTCCTGTAATAAAACCTTCTACAACTTGTTTTGCTAAAAGTTCTATGTTTTTTATATCACTTCTGTTTTTAACTTGAGATAATTTCATGTGTTTGTAATTTATTATTTTTTAATGACCTCATAAAACTTGCAAAAAATATTTTTTAGGTATCAAAATTTGGAAAGCTCGTTTTATAACTAGGTCAAATATACATTTTTTGTATAAAAAAAGGCTTGGATAAATCCAAACCTTTTATATTATATAAAATAGTTCTTTTTTTACAATAAAGCGTTTAATTTTTCTGCATATACATTTTTGGGTGCAACTCCTACTTGTTTTTCAGCAACTTCACCATCTTTAAAAATTAAAACTGTAGGGATGTTTCGTACACCATATTTTGCAGCAAATTCTTGATTTGCATCAATATCTACTTTACCTACAACTACTTTGCCTTCAAATTCTTTGGATAAATCCTCTACAATCGGAGCTAACATTCTACAAGGTCCACACCAAGCTGCCCAAAAGTCAATTAATACTGGTTTATCGGATTTTAAAACTACTTCGTCAAAAGTAGCATCTGTTATTTCTAATGCCATTTTATTTATTGTTATTTATTTAATAATCTTATTTATAGGGCAAATATAAATAATTATTTTTCCTTTTATTAAGTATTAAAATTATTTTTATTTATAGTTCTATTTGATTTTGTTATAACTTGTTTACATTTGCTTTTTTATATTTAATAATGATGTCTAAAACTATTTCAATACGTATTTCTGGATCAAAAAGTGAAGCTAACAGAATGCTAATTCTTAAAAAGTTATTTCATTCTATATCTATTGAAAATTTATCAAATAGTAAAGATACTAATGTTTTAGAAAACGCTTTAAATTCTAAAAATGCTGTTGTAAATATTGGTCATGCTGGTACTGCTATGCGTTTTTTAACGGCTTATTTCTCTTGTGTAGAAGGACGAGAAATTGTTTTAACAGGTTCGGAAAGAATGCAAGAGCGTCCGATAAAAATTTTAGTGGATGCCTTATCGGAATTAGGTGCAGATATATCCTATATTAAAAAGGAAGGTTTTCCTCCTATAAAAATTAAAGGAAAAGAGATTCTTAAAAGTACCGTTTCTATTAACGGAAATGTTAGTAGTCAATATATTTCGGCATTGCTTTTAATTGGTGCATCTTTAAAAAATGGATTGCAAATAGAATTGCTTGGTAAGATTACTTCCATTCCGTACATAAAAATGACTTTATCGTTACTACATCAAATTGGTATTAAAACAAAATGGGAAAATAATATAATTACGGTATTTCCTATAACTAAAATTTATAAAACTACTATTGTAATTGAATCGGATTGGTCATCTGCATCGTATTTTTATAGTTTCGTAGCTTTAGCTGATGGGAAAAACATACACCTTTCGCATTTTAAAGATAATAGTTTGCAAGGTGATGCCGATTTAATAGAAATTTATAAAAATTTTGGTGTAACAACTAGTTTTGATGCTAAAGGTATTTTGCTTAAAAAGGAAAAAGATTTTAAAATCAACAAACACCTTGTTTTAGATTTAACAAATACACCAGATATTGCACAAACAATTGCTGTTACTTGCTTTGGGCTGGGAATTTCGTGTGCTTTAACAGGTTTACACACTTTAAAAATTAAAGAAACCGATAGGTTAGTTGCTTTAAAAAAGGAGTTGGAAAAATTTGGTGCTAAAATTAGAATTACTGAGGATAGTTTGCATATGCGAATTCCCGAAAATATAACTAAAAATGACGTTATTTCTATAAAAACATACCAAGATCATAGAATGGCTATGGCTTTTGCACCTTTAGGTTTATTTTACACATTAAATATTGAAAATAAAAATGTGGTAGAAAAATCGTATCCTAATTTTTGGAAAGATTTTGAAAAAATTGGTCTTCGTTTTTAGTTTGAAGCTAAAACAATCATCATTTTTTTATACTCATTCATTTCTTTTAATGCTTTAACATAAGCAGAAATTTGACCATTTGCCATAAAATTATTGGCTCTGTTTTTTGCGTTTTCGTATAGTTTCTTAAAATCCATAATAAAAAAGTTTAGTTCTGTTACTTATAAAACAAATAACATGCCAAAATGTTACAGTGTTTTTTGTTAACTTTTTTATTTAATTTTAAAATGTCTGATAATCAAAATGTTACAATTGTATTTTTTTCTAAACTAATTTGTTTTTTAGTAAATATTCTGCAATTTGTATTGCATTAGTAGCAGCTCCTTTTCGTAAATTATCCGAAACTATCCACATATTTACCGTTTTTTCTTGTGAATAATCTCTACGGATTCTACCAACATATACTGCATCTTTTCCGTGAGCGTAAATAGGCATTGGATAGATGTTCAAATCCGTATTATCTTGTACCACAACACCTTGTGTTTGATGTAAAATTGTACGAATTTCACTTTCGCTAAAATCTTTTTCAAATTCAATATTTACACTTTCGCTATGCCCTCCAACAACAGGAATTCTAACTGCAGTTGCTGTTACAGCAATGGTTCTATCGTTTAGTATTTTTTGAGTTTCTCGTACCAATTTCATTTCCTCTTTGGTATATCCATTATCTTCAAACACATCGCAATGCGGAATGGCATTTTTATGAATTGGATATGGATACGCCATTTCATCTTTTACACCTTTATATTCGTTTTCTAATTGATTAACTGCTTTCACACCAGTTCCTGTAATAGATTGATAGGTAGAAATTACCAAACGCTTAATTTGATATTTTTTGTGTAAAGGAGCTAAAGTCATTACCAATTGAATGGTAGAACAATTAGGATTTGCAATTATTTTATCTGCTTTTGTTAAAGTGTTTGCATTAATTTCAGGAACAATTAATTTTTTACCTGTATGCATTCGCCAAGCAGATGAATTATCAATAACTGTTGTGCCTACTGCTGCAAATTTAGGTGCCCATTGCAATGACGTTTCTCCTCCTGCAGAAAAAATAGCAATATCTGGTTTTTGATTTACAGCTTCTTGTAAAGAAATTATAGTATATTCTTTGTTTTTATATAATAACGTCTTTCCAACTGATTTTTGAGATGCTACGACCAATAATTCCGTTAATGGAAAATTGCGTTCTGCTAAAATTTGCAACATTACAGTTCCTACCATCCCTGTTGCTCCAACTACTGCTACTTTCATTTTTTAATTCTTAAAACCTTTGTTTTTAAATGGTTATTAATGTTTTAATAGACTATGCTACAAATTTACTAAATTATAGATTAAACCATCTTAAAAAAAGTATACTTTTTTTGAATATTGCTTTATTACACTATTTTATAGTACTTTTGCCAACTACTAATTATTGTTTATTACTTATGAAAAAATCAAATAAAATTGAATTAATGGCTCCTGCTGGTAATTTTGAATCCTTACAAGCTGCCTTAGAAAATGGAGCAGATTCCATTTATTTTGGTGTAGAGCAATTAAATATGCGTGCTAGAGCTAGTATTAATTTTACTTTAGAGGATTTAGCCGAAATTTCTAATCGTTGTAAAGAAAAAAATGTTAGAACGTATTTAACATTAAATACTATTATTTATGATCACGATTTATCTATTGTAAAAACACTAATTAAAAAAGCCAAAGAACACGATATTTCGGCAGTAATAGCAATGGATCAAGCTGTAATTCAAGTTGCTAGAGCAGAAGGAATGGAAGTACATATTTCCACACAAATAAACATAACAAATATCGAAACATTAAAATTCTATGCAATGTTTGCCGATACAGTTGTTTTAAGTAGAGAACTTAGTTTACGACAAGTAAAACACATAACCGAACGTATTGAAAAAGAACAAGTAAAAGGGCCGTCTGGCAGACTTGTCGAGATTGAAATTTTTGGTCATGGTGCGTTATGTATGGCTGTTTCTGGAAAATGTTATTTAAGTTTGCATTCGCATAATTCTTCGGCAAATCGTGGTGCTTGTAAACAAAATTGTAGAAAAAAATATACCGTTATCGATCAGGAATCTGGCTTTGAAATGGAAATTGATAACGAATATATTATGTCTCCAAAAGATTTGTGTACTATTGATATTTTAGATCAGGTTGCAGATGCTGGAATTAAAGTATTAAAAATTGAAGGACGTGGTAGAGCTCCTGAATATGTTGCACGAGTAATTAAAAGTTATCGTGATGCTATTGATAGTATTGAGCAAGATACTTTTGATAAAGAAAAAGTTATTGGTTGGATGCAAGAGTTAGATAAAGTGTATAATCGTGGTTTTTGGAACGGTTATTATCTTGGTCAGAAATTAGGTGAATGGTCTAAAGAACCAGGTTCACATGCTACACAAAAAAAGGTTTTTCTTGGTAAAGGCGTGCATTATTTTCCGAAAGCACAAATTGGTGAATTTAAAATAGATGCATACGATTTAAAAATTGGCGATACTATTTTAATTACTGGTCCAACTACTGGTGCGAAAGAAATGGAACTTTCTGAAATGTTTGTTAACGATGTAAAAAGCGAACTTGCAACTAAAGGCGATTCGGTAACTGTAAAATTAGATTTTAGAATTCGTCCTTCGGATAAGTTGTATAAAATTGTTAAGACCGAATTTGCAGAAAAATAAAACGTACTATTTATATTAATTCGAAAACTCATAAGTTTTCATAATGAAAACCTATGAGTTTTTAAATTAAATTTCATCTTTTTATTTTTTAGTTTTATTAGACGATTCGTTAATTTTATTAGCTGCAACCAAGCTAGTAACCATATCATTAAGTAAAGTACTTGCTGCTGTTGGGTTGTTTGGTAGCAATATTAAATTAGAGTTCGTGTCTGAACCAATACTTTGTAAGGTATCGTAATGTTGTGTAATTACAATAAGAGCAGATGCTTCTTGACTATTAATCCCTGCACGATTAAGTACATCGACAGATTCTTCTAAACCTCTTGCGATTTCTCTACGTTGATCAGCAATACCTTTACCTTGTAAACGTTTGGATTCTGCTTCGGCTTTTGCACGTTCTACAATTAAAATACGTTGAGCATCTCCTTCATGTTGTGCTGCAACTTTTTCACGTTCTGCAGCATTGATACGATTCATAGCAATCTTAACTTTTTCATCTGGATCAATATCGGTAACTAAAGCTTTAATAATATCGTATCCGTAATTTAGCATAGCATCTTTTAATTCGCGTTGTATTGCAAGAGCTATTTCTTCTTTTTTTACAAACACATCATCTAAAATCATCTTAGGCACTTCTGCCCTAACGGTATCAAAAATAAAGGCCGTAATTTGCTCGTGTGGATTTTGCAATTTATAAAAAGCATTATACACATGATCTCGTTGAATTAAAAACTGTACCGAAATTTTTAAATGTACAAATACATCATCTTGTGTTTTGGTTTCTACAATAACATCTAATTGTTGAATTTTTAGACTTATACGACCAGCAATTCTATCAATAATAGGAATTTTAAAATTTAAACCTGCTTGTCTAATACCCGCAAATTTTCCGAAACGTTCGATAATAACTGCAGTTT
Source organism: uncultured Flavobacteriaceae bacterium (assembly GCA_947311745.1). Classification (GTDB taxonomy): domain Bacteria; phylum Bacteroidota; class Bacteroidia; order Flavobacteriales; family Flavobacteriaceae; genus S010-17. The sequence goes on from CAMZLT010000153.1 coordinate 6,835, forward strand.
GTTGTTTAACGACAAATAATCCTGAAAGAACGATAAATATTACAGGAATTGCCCATACAATGTTTGGAATCATAATAATTTTGATTTAATGGTTAAAATAGTTGTAAATATAGCAATTTGAAATAAAGATTTCATACTATTCGTAGTAAAATATGTACATTTGTTACAAATATTTATAAAAAATGAAAAAAATCTTAATTGGAATTGTTTTTGGTGCAATTTTATTTTTTGCGTTGTACTACACAGCAGTATATTACATAACATATAGCGAAGGGTATCGTGCTGGTGAATTAGTGAAAATTAGCCATAAAGGTGTGTTTTTTAAAACTTGGGAAGGAAAATTAAGCCAAGGAATATCCGATGAATTACAATTTGAATTTTCAGTTGAGGAAAATCAAAAAGAAGTTATCGAATCTTTAAAAAATTTACAAGGCCATAAAGTAAAAGTAACCTATAAAGAACGTTTTGGTACGTTTCCATGGCTTGGCGACACTAAATACTACGTTACTAAAGTTACAAAAACAGAACAACACTAACCTGATATAAATCAATAGTTTATCATTTAAATAATACAACATATTATTAACTAAATTTAAAGTAAATAAAAAACTAAACGGGTTTTTTAGTATCTTTGTAAAAACACTACTAATTATGATTAAAAAAATAATTGCATTCATTTTATTATTTCAAATTGTTTCTTGTGCAGAATTGCAACAAATGGCAAGTAATTTACCTCAACAAGGACTTTCAAATTTTGAAATTGCAGGAGGTTTAAAAGAAGCTTTAGATAAAGGTATTACAGAACAAGTAAGTAAATTAGCTTTAAAAGATGGCTTTTACAAAAACCAAATGGTTAAAATTTTATTACCTGCCGAATTACAAAAAGTAGATGCAACACTTAGAAAAATAGGCCTTAGTAAAGTTGCAGATGAAGGGCTGAAAGTGTTAAATCGTGCTGCTGAAGATGCCGTTAGCGAAGCAACACCAATTTTTGTAAATGCTATTAAAGGATTAACCATAACCGATGCTAAAAACATTTTACTTGGTAATAAAGATGCTGCAACAATGTACTTAAAAACAAAAACAGAAGCTGCATTGTATCAAAAATTTAATCCTGTAATTAAAAATTCTTTCCGTAAAGTAGGAGCCGATAAAATTTGGAAAAACATCATTACACGATATAATAATATTCCGTTAACCAATAATGTAAATCCAAATTTAACCGATTATGTAACTACACAAGCTCTATCTGGTGTTTACAAAATGATTACTATAGAGGAAACTAAAATCCGAACAAACATACAAAGCCGAACTAGTGATTTATTACGTAAAGTTTTTGCTTTACAAGATAAAAAATAAACAAAAATGGACTTATTAAAAATAGCCGAAGAAAATAGTAAAAAAAACGCTCCGTTTTATTATAAATTCTTGAGCATGCTTTCGGTTGTTAGAGGATATAATATTTTAGCAATTGTTATTGCACAATATCTTGCCGCAATTTTTATTTTTTCACCACAAAAATCATTGCGTTACGTAATTACAGATATCAATTTGTATTTTATTGTCTTAGCAACCATTTGTACGATTGCTTCTGGTTATATTATTAATAATTTTTATGATAAAACAAAGGATTTAATCAACAGACCACAAAAAGCAGAATTAGACAGTTTTATTAGTCAAAAAACAAAACTGCAAATATACTTTTTACTAAATTTTATAGGTTTTGGTTTTGGTTTATTAGTATCACTAAAAGCTGGATTATTTTTTGCAATCTATATTTTTTTAATTTGGTTTTATTCGCATAAATTTCGTAAATACCCACTTATCCGTCTGTTTTCAGCAGCTATTTTAGCATTATTGCCATTTTTTGCTGTATTTGTGTATTATAAAAATTTTTCGGAAATCATTGTAGTACATGCTAGTTTTTTATTTTTTGTGTTAATTATTAAAGAATTACTAAAAGATTTAGAAAATATTAAAGGCGATGTTTTACAAAACTACATTACCATACCTATAAAATACGACGAGCATTTTACCAAAATGCTAATCTCTTTAGTGCTGTTTTTAACTATAAGTCCTATTTATTTTATCTTACAATATTCCGAAATAGGAAATATGAAATACTATTTTTATTTTTCGATTATTATATTTTTGTTTTTTGGTTATCGCTTGTATAATGCCAACAAAAAACAAGATTATATTATCTTACATAATATTATAAAATTTTTAATTTTAATAGGAATTTTAAGTCTAACCTTAATCGATACCAGTGTTTTGATTGAACGAATTATTCAGCCATAACAATTTTAAAAGAAACCGCTATAGTTGTTCCTTTATCAATAACCGATTCTTTTACATAAATTTTACCATTGTGATAATCTTCTACAATTCGTTTTGCTAAAGACAAACCTAAACCCCAACCACGTTTTTTTGTGGTGTAACCAGTTTCAAAGATTTTTTTAAATTGATTTTTTGTTAGACCCTTTCCTGTATCGCTAATTAAAACAGTAACAAACGAAGTATCCGCAATAATTTTAACCTGCAATTTGCCTTTTCCTTGCATGGCATCAATTGCATTTTTAATAATATTTTCAAAAACCCAACTTAACAACTGTGTATTTGCTTGGATAAACAGTACATCTTTTACGGTTTCAAAATTAAATGAAACTTGTTTAGATGTTCTAGATTTTAAATAATCACAAGATTTTTTTATTTCGGAAACAATATTTATCTTTTCTAAATTAGGAACAGAACCGATTTTAGAAAAACGATCGGTAATAGTTGTTAATCGTGTAATATCCTTTTCAATTTCGGTAAGAATATTTGGATCGGTATTTTCTAACTTTAAAATTTCCAACCAACCAAGCAAAGAGGATAAAGGTGTGCCTATTTGATGTGCTGTTTCTTTAGCCATTCCTGCCCAAAGTTTATTCTGTTCTGCTACTTTTGTAGATTTATATGCAAAGAAAATTACTGCTCCAAAAAGCACTAAAATCAACAGTAAAGCAAGCGGATAATATTTCAGTTTAGTCAATAATTCGGAATCTTTATAATACACATTCTGAACCATTTTTTCCTTCTTAATCATATACGATAATTGTATTGGTTTATTTGTAGATTTCATTATACGTAACTGCTTAACAAGATACAAACTATCTAGTGCTTTAATGGTGTCTAAATTATTATAACCAGTAATTTTTCCTTTTTTATTGGTTATAATAGTAGGAATAGTTTTGTTGCTATTAATTACCTTTAATACTAAATTTAAATCGTTTGAATTTAACGAACTAGAACCAGCAGCTTTCAATGCTTCGGCAATGATTTCCATTTTAACACGCTCTTCTTGTTTAAATTTTTGAAAAAATTGATAGGTATTATATAAAATTGCAGTTACGATAATAAATGAGAAAATAACTAATATTCGCCTTATAAGTGTTGCATTTTTTGATAAATTCATAGGTAAAATTTATTTTTTGTAAAAGTAAAATATTTTACAAACATATAAATAACGTCTTTTACCTTGGTATATTGCTTATATTTGTCTTTTAAAACAGAAAAGATGCTTAGTTTAAACCCAAAAGATATTCCAACAGCAAAGTTGCATAGTTATTTGTTAAGTGCTGTTGCTCCTAGACCAATTGCTCTAGCAAGTACTATAGATACTGATGGTAATCCAAATTTATCACCATTTAGTTTTTTTAATGTTTTTAGTGCAAATCCACCAATATTAATTTTTTCACCAGCACGTCGTGTTCGTGATAATACTACAAAACATACTTTAGAAAACGTACAACAGGTTAAAGAAGTGGTAATAAATATCGTTTCGTACAATATGGTGCAACAAATGTCTTTATCTAGTACAGAATATCCAAAAGGTGTAAATGAATTTGAAAAAGCAGGATTTACTATGTTGGCTTCCGATAAGATAAAACCTTTTCGTGTAGCAGAATCACCAGTACAATTTGAATGCAAAGTAAACGATATTATTTCGTTAGGTAATAAAGGAGGAGCAGGAAATTTAATACTTTGCGAAGTAGTAAAATTACATATTCACGCTTCGGTTTTAGATGAAAATTTAGCCATCGATCAAAAAGAATTGGATGTGGTTGCTAGAGCTGGAGGAAGTTTTTATACTAGAGCTAAAGATAGTTTTTTTGAAATTCCTAAACCAATAAGTACTTTAGGAATTGGTATTGATACCATTCCGTTAGAAATAAAAAACAGTACTGTTTTAACAGGAAACGATTTAGGTTTATTAGGAAATGTGGAAAAACTACCAACAAAAGAAGTTGTTAATAAGTTTGGGCAAGAGAATCCAAATATTATTTGTCTAGATTCCATAAAAAAGCATAAATTTGCAAAGTCCTTTTTAGAAAAAGGAGACGTGCTTTCTGCTTGGAAAGTATTGTTACTTAAATAATTAAAGAAAATAAAAAATGGAAGTATCAGGAAAAATTAAAGTTTTAGGTGAAACCCAAACTTTTGGATCTAATGGTTTTAGAAAAAGAGAAGTTGTTATTACAACTGAAGAACAATATCCTCAAATGATAATGGTTGAATTTATTCAAGATAAATGCGATTTATTAAATAATTTTGCCATTGGTGATGATGTTAAAATAAATATCAATTTGCGTGGTAGAGAATGGATTAATCCTGAAGGTGTTGCTAAATATTTTAATTCTATCCAAGGTTGGCGAATTGAAAAATTACAAGCAACAGGACAAGCAAACACTCCTCCGCCAGTTGAAAATATGAATGCTTTTGAACCTGCAAATGATACAACATCTACCGATGATGCTGCAGACGATTTACCGTTCTAAAAAAAATAATTTTTTAAAAAAAGCCAATTTGAAATAAATCAAATTGGCTTTTTTTATAATTTATTTTAAATTGTTTTGATGTTATATCAATTTTATAATGTCGTAAAATTCACATCTGAACAAAATTAATTTTATATTTTTTACAATTAATTAGGGTTATTCGCCATTTTTAACATTAAATCGTAGGCATATCGAAGTTCTTTTTCGGTCATTTCTTTTGCTTCAGGATCCCGTTTTCTAATTTCTTTTTTAAATTCTGAAAAAGACATTTTTCCCATTTTTTTAAGATTTTTATTTTGTATTTCTTTTTCTTTTCGGTAACTTTCATCATCTACATAATACGGACTTTTTACGATAGGAAAATTAGGTAATTCAAAATGTTTATTAGAAATAGTTTTATTAAAATGTGCTTCAACAGCTTTTTTTATAGTTGTTATTCCCATCATTTCAGATACAATTTTAAGTGTAACACCTTTGTAAATCCACTGTTTAGAACCCATAGCATCCCAAATTTCACAAGGATATCCTAAAAAATTTTCAGTTCCTATTTTTTTTCCACCCATAGATTCCAGCATAAATTTACCAACATGTCCAACATCTGAATTTGTTTCTTTCATTAATTCCATTGCGGTATCTCGACTTAGAAATATTTCAGCTTTATCAAAATTTACATGATACTCTTTGCCATTATCTAATTTATATATTGTGTGTGTGTTTTTGTTTTTTATTTTTTCTTTTCCAAAAAATTTCATCGTGGTAGTTTTATGTGAGTTGATTTCAACTAATTCAACTGCTCCCCAATTTTTAAAATATACATTTTCTGTTCCAGAACCTGAAATACGACTTCCCATAACCTTACCTGAAGTTGTTGTTTTGTATTTTATAATACCTGATTTTACATCGTATCTTTTTAGTATTTGTTGGTTTTTTGGTGCTGTATTAATTGCTAAACTGTTTTTGTTACTATCTTTACAACTTATTATAATAAGTGATAAAAGAATTAAAATTGTATTTTTCATTTTTTATAGTTTTACTTGTTAATTTATTATTCCTTGCTTTTCGAATATCGGATTTCAAAATATTTTAATAAGCAACTTGTATTACTTTTTTAACTTGTGCGAGTTTTTTTTCTTTTCTTGAAATGCTTTAACTGTATTCAATTCTGTAATTCTGTAATTTACATTTCCAAACATTCCTTCACTTTGTGTAATAACTTTTGCATAAACGCCAGGCATATTATTAATCATATAATATTTATACTTAATTTCACCATCAATTCCTTCAATTACAGTGCAAGAATACGTTCCTGCAGGAACAGTTACTTGCTCGTCTGTTGAAACGATTTTAAAGAGATATAAATCTGTTTCAGGAAAAAATGGATTGTATAAATTGGTGAGTTTATCTTTGTTTCTTGATTCTAATTGTTTTTTATTTTCTGTAATTAGGATGTTAATTTCATTTGTTTCTAAATCGGTAACACAATCCCAAATAATTTCTTTAGAAATAAACCTGTCAATTTCTTTAAAATATTCATTTTGCTCATAAATTAATTTATTTAACTTATGGTATTGTAACACCAACGATTTATCAACCCAAGGAAGTTTGCTATTTGTATTACTATTTTGCGATAAATTTTCTTCACTAAAATTTAAAGGCTTTATTTTTTTACTATCAAATATTTTTGTTGCCTTATATTTTTTACCGTTTTGTTTTAAAATTAAATCGGAATTATGAATAGAAAACATTGTACTTTTTCCTCTTAAAATATCTATATCTGCATCTATAATTATAAATTTGTCAGAAGTAATAAAAAACCAAACCCCTTTAGTTATAATGGTTCCTTCGTCTTGTAGTGAAAGCATTACAAAATCGCCATTTTTTTTAAAATTTAAATAGTTTGCTTTATTACTTTCGTTAATATTCCAAACACCTATAATTTTTTTATAATTAGAATCTTCACTAATTTCTTTTGGGTTGTATCTTTTGTAATAAATAGTTTCATTCTCTTTTTTAAGAATCATTTCTTTATTGTTTAATTTAATTATTTTTCGTGCACCATTAAAACTTTTTTTAATTTTAGATTTCATAATTAAACTATCTCCTTCTATTTTCCAATTGGCAAATTCTAAATTTCTAATGATTAGTTTGTTTTCTTTGGTAAATTCTACAAACATATACACCTCTTGTGTTTTTTCGGGTGTTTTTACTTGTGTAACGAACCAATTGCCAATTAATTTTGATTCTTGTGATTTTACTGAAAATGTGATTAACAGTATGGTAATAATTATTGTTTTTTTCATAAGTTTAGAGTTACTTTTTTTAGAAAAGTAGAACAGAAAAGATGCCGAATTTATAACGTATTTTAATGTTGAACGAGTATAATATTGCATTTTATAATTTCTTAACGCCAGGGTTCGTTACTTGTTCACGTTTGTTTATTTTACTTTTATTTATCATTCCACCTTTAGATTTTTTTTCCATATACCCTTTTTGATTTTGCAAATTCTGAGGAGAAAAATCACCAGACATTTCATGCCGATTGCTTTGACCAGTTCTATCATCTTCTCTACCTCCAGCTAGACTACTTTTAAGAACAGCATTCCATACAGCAGATTCTATTTCTTCATCACTTGGAGGTACTTTTGTGTCATAATACCCTTCAGGATCTTCTGGATTATAATTATCATCATCTTTTTCTGTTGTTTCTTGTTTTTCTGTTGTTTCTTGTTTTGTAACTTCACCATCTGAATTTTTCTCAGTATATGTTGTTGTTGTATGACTATTTCCATCACTGTCCTTTTCAGTAACTTTTACAGAATTTTTACTACTACCATCCGCTTGTGTTTGTGTAACTACAATTCTAGTGGTTGAGCTGCCGTCTGGTCTTGTAAAAGTTTGTTTATCTGTTTCAGATGAGTACCCATTATCATTACTTACTGAACTATGATGGTGAACAAATGAAGTTGTTCCATTACCATTATGATTTTTATGGCTTGAATGCGTTGCATTAACATCCCAAGAGTCACCATAAGATTGCTGTCCTCTTCCTCCTCCATTAAATTTGCTGTTTGGATTTGAAAAATCACCCATTTCGTTACCAGCACCTTGATTACCTCCATGGTTTGATCCAGGTCTATTTCTTTTCCCTGCAAATTCTGAACCAATCATATCAACTTTTTTTCCTCCAACTCCTGGTAATTCTCCAATAAAATTTTCGATATCAATTTTTCCGTCAGTAAGATTATCTTTGTTAATTCTCCCAACGCCAAAACCATCCCATATATTCGCAGCCACTAATCCACTTTTTCTTGCTTTAACAATACTTGAGAACATTCCTAGAAGTTCCTTTTTATTGTTAACAACAAATTTTTTATCAAAATCTATTTTACTTTCCTCTTTAGTAAAATCTCTTAGATTCACACCAAAAGCATCTAAAATAATATTAGATGAATTTAATTGCATGACTTTGTTTGTTGTTTTCACTAAATTATTTTGTGCCGTAAGTAACCCAATATTACATACGATAAAAATTATACTGATTATGTTTTTCATTTTATTTGAATTTAAAATTCAATTACAGATTCAACTCCAATTTCTCCATTAAAATCATGAGAAGCTCCTCCTATTAATTCTTCTTTGTAAGTTCCTGTAAATGTAATTTTATACTTGCTTATTCGTGTTATTGAACCTAAAAACATCGATGCTCTATTCATAGAAATGTTATCACCAGAAATTACAACCATAGGTTCCGTAACAGTGCCACCGTTATTAGCAACATAATCACCGTTATTTACCCAATCTATATAACTGACATTTACTGTTTGTCCTATTGCAGGTACATTTGAGATTGTAAACCCAAAATCTGTTTCATTTCCACCCGAAACATCTCCATTAATTAATGACCAATGTTTATTATC
>CAMZLT010000154.1 GCA_947311745.1 uncultured Flavobacteriaceae bacterium
TCCATCAAATGATAAAAAGTTTTGGTATGTAACAGAATATATGAAAGGTGGTGTGGCAAGGAGAAATGTAGTAGGTGTTTTTCAAATTGCTCCAAACACTACTAATGATGTAGGTGTTGTAGATTTAAATGCTCCTACAAGTTCTGCTTTAGGTAATAGTGAAGCAGTAACTATAACCATTTATAATTATGGGCAAAACAGTGCTTCAAATTTTGATGTTTCCTATCAAGTTGATGGTAATGCAAGTGTTGTTGAAACTTTTACAGGTACTATTGCAGCAGGAGATACGGCACAATTTACTTTTAATCAAACAGTGGATTTATCTACTGTTGGTCAAGTGTATAATTTTGTTGCTTCTACGGATTTAACGGGAGATGAAGATACTACTAACGATACATATTCTACTACTGTTACAAATTTAACGCCAAATGATATTGGTGTTACAAATATTATATCACCAATTTCAGGAATAAATTTAACTGCTACAGAACAAATAATAGTAGAAATCACTAATTTTGGTGGTGTCGCACAATCTAATTTTGATGTTAGCTTTACTTTGGATGGTAACTCCTATACAGAAACCGTAGCAGGTCCTTTAAATGCAAATGCTACGATGCAATATACATTTACGCAAACAGGAGATTTTTCCAGTGTAGGTAACTATAATTTATCTGCTACTACTAGTCTTTCAGGAGATGCAGATACCTCTAATGATGAATTTTCTGTAACTATAACAAAAAATACATGCGAACCTACTGCTGATTGCTCTGCTGGTGATGGATTTAGACTTTTTCAAATAGGAACAATAAATAACACTTCAGGATGTGAAACCTATGGTGATTTTACAAATATGTCAACAGATTTAGAAGTCAATACTACAAATACTTTAACTGTAACTACAGCTTATGGAGATGAAAATATTAAGGTTTGGATTGATTTTAATGATGATTTTCTTTTTACAGTAGATGAAATTGTAGTACAAAATTATATAATTGCTCCAGGGCAAGGGGCAGGGTCCTTTACAGAGACCATGGATTTAATTATTCCTGCAAACGCAGCAATAGGACAACATTTAATGCGTGCAAAAGCAAATTGGCAAGCAGCTGTTCCTGATGATGCTTGTGCGAATACAACCTATGGTGAAACAGAAGATTATATGGTAAATATTAGATACCCATTAAATGTTGGCACAGATATATACGAAACAATGGAGTTATTAGTACTTAATAATAATACCGATATTTTTGAAATTATGTTAGATACACAAGAATCACTTGATAATGTAGTTTTAACCGTTTATAATTCATTAGGTCAGCAAATGGTTTATCATAGATTGACTAGTTCTAACGATTATAGATATTCTTTAGATATGTCTTATGTGGCAAGTGGTGTATATCTTATAAAAGTAGGAAATACCAATTTCGGAAAAATTAAGCGAATTATTGTAAAATAAACTACAGATGAAATTTTTAAAATTTACTTTTATTTTGGTATTCCTTTTTACATCTTGTAATTCACAGAAAAATATGGATACAAAGACTTTTATAAAAAGTGAAAAGTATAAAGAAATGATTTCAAATGGTTATACATTTGGAGTTATTACAAAATCAAATGTAAAAGGAGACTGTGAATATTCTATTAAAATTTCGGATAGTTTATATTATGACCCTGTGAATTTATCAGATTTATATAAAAAAGATATGCTTGAAATTTGGTTTAAATTTACGAGGATGCGTAGAATGAATAGATGCGAAAAAGCATCACCAATTACAATTAATGAAATTATAAAAAAATAATTTTATTTAGATAAAACTCCAAGTGAAAATTTGTTTCACTTGGAGTTTTTACTTTTTACCATAAATAAGTGAAGGTTTTCGTTACTAAAAATCAAAATGTGCTAGTATTAGTGTATATAGTTTTTGAGGCACATGAATATAGCTTTTGTAGTGCGTATCGAAAACGAACACTGAAGTTAATGACGTGTAAGTTAGCTTCTAATAAAAATATTTCACAAATTTATGTTTTGTGTAAAACGGCGATGAAATATTCTTATTTTCTAATGACATTTGTTACAAAAATTAAAAATTGTATTTGTATATTTGCCAAAAAAATAAATTTAAAATCAAATGGCAATAATAATAACTGACGAATGTATAAATTGTGGGGCTTGTGAACCTGAGTGTCCAAATAATGCAATATACGAAGGGGCTGACGATTGGAAATATTCTGATGGTACAGATTTAAAAGGTAAAATGGTGTTACCAAACGGAAAAGAAATAGATGCAGACGCAGAAATAGAAGCTTTAAACGATGAAGTATATTTTATTGTACCCGATAAATGTACCGAATGTGTTGGTTTTCATGAAGAGCCACAATGTGCTGCGGTTTGTCCTGTAGATTGTTGTATTCCTGATGAAAATAATGTAGAATCTCAAGAGGAATTAGAAAACAAACAAAAATTTATGCACAACGATTAAACAATATTTAAACTTTTTTTTTCTCTTTGAAAACAAACTTTAAAGTACTTTTAGTTTGTAATTATTTTAGAAAGGTTTTGTTTTGTTGTATAAAAATAGATAAGGTTCTTTGCTTTGCAAAGAACCTTATCTATTTTTATACAAATCTTGTCCCTAAAATTCACCACTATATTATTTTTTAATTCAATAAAATAAAAGTTTAAATATTATTTTATCGTTTTATAATACCAAATTTATGGGAGTTTGAAATTATCTTTATTCATCTGTTTTAAACATTCTAAACAAAGTCAACTCTATTAATTTGTGGTTAAATCTATTTGAAAAAACCTCCTAAAAGACTACCTATCCCACCTTTTTCTCTACCTCCAAGCAACATTCCTGCTACATCATCAATAATACTTCCATCCCCATCTGCATCTAAAAGACGATTAACTAAACTTTGTTGCTCTTTTTGACCATTTCCTAACATTCCACCAAGTAAATCGGATAGACCTCCTTGGTCTGCAACACCAACTTCACGAGTTTTTTTACCTAATGCCCCCATTAAAAACGGACCAGCAACTTTTAAAATATTCATCGCTGTTCCCATATCAATGCCGCTAGATTTACTAACCGCCATTGCTACATTATCTTCTTTTCCTCCAAAAACGTGTTTTAATATTCCTGAACCATCTTGTAAAACATCCTCGTCAACAGAATCTCCGCCAAGCACGCTTCCTAATTTGTCCAAAATACTTCCATCGTGTTTTCCTGTTAAAGCACCAAGTAAACCAGACGCACCTTCTGGTGTAGAAGCGTTATTTTTCATTGCTCCTAAAATAAGCGGCATTGCTGTACTTATTGCTTTTTGTGAGGCTCCTTGTTCTAAGCCAAATTGTTTACTAACACCTTGTATTAAAGTGCTTCCCATTTCTCCTTTTAATAGATCTAAAATTCCTGCCATTTTCTTTTTTATTTAATAATTAATAATTTTTTTGCAATTTACATTTTTTTTTGCAATTTGTATAAAGAAATTATCGTGCCATTTTTTTTCTTTTTTATGGGGAAAATAAAAATCATTTTATATATTAGTCGCTTAATTATAACTTATGAAGAAATTAGCATTACATTGGAAAATATTAATAGGAATGACCCTTGGTGTTTTAGTGGGAGTTTTATTCTCAAATTTAGAAGGAGGAAAAGAACTAATTCAAGATTGGATAAAACCTTTTGGTAAAATATTTATTAATTCTTTAAAATTAATTGCTGTACCTTTAATATTAGCATCTTTAATTAAGGGAGTGTCCGATTTGAAAGATATTTCAAAATTATCTAAAATGGGAGGAAGAACAATTTTTATTTATATTTTAACAACTGTAATGGCTGTAACAATTGGTTTAGTTTTGGTTAATGTGATTAAACCAGGTAATACTATTACCGAAAAAACAAGAACGGAATTGGTCCAAAATTATGCAGAAAAAACAGTTAAGTATAAAAAAGCTGCCGAATCACAAAAAGAAAGCGGTCCTTTACAGGCTTTAATTGATTTAGTGCCACCTAATATTATATCGGCATCTAGCAATAACCGTAATATGCTTCAAGTAATATTTTTTGCTGTATTTTTTGGAATAGGTTTAATTTTAATCCCAGAGGAAAAATCCAAACCAGTAAAAGATTTTTTTGATGGTTTTAATGAGGTAATACTAAAAATGATTGATTTGATAATGTTAGCAGCTCCATATGGTGTGTTTGCATTATTGGCAGCTTTAGTCGTCGAATCGCCAAGTGTAGATTTATTTAAAGCATTGGCTTGGTATGCTTTTACCGTAATATTAGGTTTGTTAATAATGATTGCTTTGTATAATTTAATGGTATATCTATTTACTAAAAAAACACCAAAATTTTTTATTAACGGAATTTCACCAGCACAATTATTAGCGTTTTCAACAAGCAGTAGTGCAGCAACTTTACCTGTAACTATGGAGCGTGTAACAGAACATTTAGGTGTAGATGAAGAAGTTAGTAGCTTTGTACTACCGATCGGAGCAACTATCAATATGGATGGGACAAGCTTGTATCAAGCGGTTGCAGCAGTTTTTATTGCACAAGCATTTGGTATGGATTTAAGCCTTTCAGCTCAATTAGGAATTATAGTAACCGCAACTTTGGCGTCTATTGGTTCAGCAGCTGTGCCTGGAGCAGGGATGGTAATGTTAATTATCGTATTGCAACAAGCAGGAATTCCTGAAGCAGGTTTGGCCTTAATTTTTGCAATAGATAGACCTTTAGATATGTGTAGAACAACTGTAAACGTTACTGGTGATGCAACTGTTTCTATGTTGGTAGCCAAATCTGTCGGTAAACTAGGAGAACCAAAAGTTAAAAACTGGGATGATAACTATTAAAAGGAATTAGAAAAATAACCAAACTTAATTACTATGAATATTTGTTTTTTAATGTATCCATGGGAGAATATTAAAGCTCCTGAAAACGACACTTCCGTAAGTTTTATTCACGAATGTTTTAAAAGAGGGCATGGTGTTGCAATATGTACTCCCGCAAATTTAACCATTCGTAATAGTATTACAAGTGCTTTTTGCACGATTATTAACCGTATGGAGACAGTTCCTGCGAGTCTAAAACAATTTCATAAAAAATCTACTACTCGTGAGGAAATGTTGCCTTTAGCAGGGTTTGATGTGATTTTTATGCGTGCGGAACCGCCATTAGATCCGTTAATGCTAAATTTTTTAGATTCCGTAAAAGACGATGTATTTATAATGAATTCCGTTAGCGGAATGCGTGTTGCAAATAATAAACTCTATACTGCAGTTTTTGATGATCCGAAAAATGAAATTATTCCTGTAACACACGTTTCAAAAAATAAAGAATATTTAATTAAAACCATTGAGGAATCTAAATCTGAAAAAATGATTTTAAAGCCATTAAACGGTTTTGGTGGTTCTGGTGTTATTTTAATTGAAAAATCTGCAATGGGAAATATTAATTCCTTATTAGATTTTTATTTACAAAATGCCGTTGGAGGAAGCGATTACGTAATTTTGCAAGAATATATTGAAGGAGCTGAAAAAGGCGATGTACGTGTTTTATTATTAAATGGAAAACCAATAGGAGCAATGCGTAGAATTCCAGGAGATAAAGATCATCGTTCTAATGTTAGTGCAGGAGGGAGTATCGCAAAACACACCTTAACAAAAGCTGAAAAACACCTTTGCGAAATTATTGGACCAAAGTTAGTTAAAGATGGTTTGCACTTTGTTGGAATTGACGTGATCAGTGAAAAATTAGTTGAAGTTAATGTAATGAGCCCAGGTGGTATTACTTATATGAACAAAGTGTATAAAACAAAACTTCAAGAAAAAGTTGTTGATTTTTTAGAATTTAAAGTTAATGAAATGAATGCTGGTTTTGAACGACGTAAAAAATTACGACAACAAGTTGATGATGCGTAACAATTGACTAGTAGTCTTTACTGTAAAATTATAATAATATAAGATATTAAAAAATGCTAAAAAGAATTTGGAATAAAGGAATAAAACAGAAAATATTTTTGATAATCCTATTGCTAATCATACTATTTGTATTATTTGTTTTGCGAGATGATTATCAACCTGCACTCTTATTCTTGCGAAAATATATTTTTATTATTTTATTAAGTTTGTTTGTATTTCTACTTTCTTTTCGTGGTTTGCGAAAAGCAGCTACTATTGGTAAAAAAATAGGAATATTTGTGTTTATGCTATTATTTTTTAGTGTTCTATATTTCGTAGGTGCAAAGACAGGGATGTACGCATATATGCAAAAATATAATATTTATAAAAATTTAGATTTAACCGAAATTGACAAATTACCTACTTCACGAAACGAACGAATTCAGCCGTACAATAATATAAAAACAATGGCTTACGAATCTATTGGCGAAACCGAAGAAATATCCGAACCGCAACTAGTTCGTATTGATGGTGAAAATAAATGGACAATGGCTGTGCAACCTGCAAAAGAGTATGTATGGCAACGTGTTAGTGATGATATTGAGGAATTATTCTCTGTGCCAAGCACGACTGCTTTTCCTAGATTTGCAGGTGAAAACAGAATAAAAGTACCTTTTTCAATTGGCGAATCGTTATCGTTTAGTAGAAATATATACAATGCCGTTGTACAAAAATTTAATTTATTTCAATTGTTTAATTTAGAACCAGGAGAAGTTTTTTATATGAAAAACGACGCTGAAAAATGGGTCGAGGTAGTTAGCCTTACTAAATGGAAAGGTTTTTTCTTTCCGTATCCAACTTTTGGAGGTGTTATGGTGATTGATAGCGGAAAACATACGACAAAGGATTATTTTGAGCGTGTTCTTTTTGGAAAAGGGACATATATTAGTCCGAAAGAAATGAAAAAATATCCGTTTTTACAAAAACAAAATATTTTATCTGAAAAAATATCTCGTTTAGAAGCAGAATCCTTAAAATTCTTAGGGGGATTTCAAGATCCGCTACCTTGGAACATGAAAACATCGGTTAAAATACCAGATTTAAAAGACGATCAAAATCAACAACCTTTTGTAACGGATTTTGATTTTACAACAGCAAACACCAAAGGTTATAAAGGCTTGTACCATTGGTTTGGCTTAGAACCAATAGGTGAGGAGCGAACAAGTTTGGCGTACTCTGTTTTTATTCCTTCAGACGGAAGTAAAAATATTTTATATTATAACCATTCTAGGCGAAAAGAGGGATTTGCTGGCGTTTCAGCAATGCCTTTAAAGGTAATGGAATCTAAAAAAAATTACGATTGGAATTTAAATAAACCAGTAGAATTTAGACCATATATAAAGGATATTGCAGGAAAACGCAGAATGTTTGTTTTATCTACAATTGCTGCAAAACGAGATAATAGTAAACGATTTGATGGTTCTGCAACTCCAGATTTAGCCATAGTTGATATGGAATATCGCGATGTAATTTGGGTAGATGTCAAAAAACCAGAACAATGGAATGCTACTATTTTAGAGCAATTGGGTTCTGTTTGGAAATCCTCTGAAAAAGATAACGATTTTTTTAAATTAAATCCTAATTTTGAATTACTTACGGATTCTGTTGTGAAGGATAGCTTAACCATGATGTCAAAAGATACAGTTATAGCAAGAGATAGTGTTAAAAATAAAGACATTAAAACAATAAACTTAAAGAATAAAATTAAGCTGTTAGAAGCAAAAAGAGATTCTCTAAAACTACTAAATTTGCAAAAAGAGATTGATAAATTAGAGAAAAAAGAATAACTTATTGCATAACATACTTTATTTACAATACTAAATCGTTGTTTTTTTTAAGTTTTATCAGATAGCAATACTCATTTTATTTTATCTTTACCAAATGAAAAATTGTATATATATCATAATTTTACTTTTTGGTTTTAATGCCTTTGCTCAAGAACACGCTTGGGTGTTTTTTATAGATAAGCCAAATAGTGCTTCCTATTTTGCAAATCCATTGACGATGTTGTCGCAACGGGCAATTGATCGTAGAGTGCGACAGAATATTGCTTACGATTCAAAGGATATCCCTATTAATACTGCGTATATCAATCAAACAGATGCTGTTACTGGTATTGAAGTAAAAGCAAAGTCAAAATGGTTAAATGCTATTCATGTGATTGGTTTAGAGCAAGATATACGTGATTTGGAAAATTTTTCTTTTGTCGATCATGTTGAATTTGCTTCCAATCTGATTACTAGAAGTAGTACTTCCAATAATGGAGAAAATACAGTTTTTGACGAAACAGTTACGTATAACTATGGAGGTTCTTTTAATCAAGTATCGCAAATCGGAGTAGATTTTTTACATCAAAATGATTTTACAGGACAAGGAATACAAATTGCTGTTTTAGATGCTGGTTTTGGTGGAGTAGATACGTTTTCGGCTTTTCAGCGAATTAGAGATAATAATCAAATACTTGGTAGTTATAATTTTGTAGAACGAAATCAAAATTTGAATACTGCTAGTACACATGGTATGAGTGTGTTATCAACAATTGTTGGTTACGTAGACAACGAATTAATTGGGACTGCAGTTGATGCTTCGGTATATTTATTTGTAACTGAGGATGCTATAAATGAGACGCCATTAGAAGAATCTCTTTGGGTTGAAGCTGCTGAAAAAGCAGATAGTTTAGGCGTGGATATAATAAACACATCACTTGGTTATCAAGATTTTGATGAAGCAAAATACGATCACGCATATAGCGATTTTAATGGTTCTACAACTTTTATTGCTCGTGGAGCAAGTATTTTGGCTTCTCGTGGAATAGTTTTAACTGTTTCGGCAGGAAATGATGGGAATGGCTTTCATTATATTGGTACTCCTGCTGATGCAACAGATGTACTAACCGTTGGATCTGTTGATGAATTTGGAAATATGTCCGATTTTAGCTCGTATGGTCCTAGTGCAGATAATCGTATTAAACCAGACGTTGTAGCAAAAGGGCAATTAGCAACAATTGTTAACAGTTCAGGAAATGTTGGTTTGTCAAATGGAACTTCTTTTTCATCGCCAATTATGTGTGGAGCAGTTGCTAGTTTATGGCAAGCTTTCCCTGATAAAACTAGTTATGAAATTATGCAAATGATTCGTGAATCGGCACATTTATATAATGCTCCTGAGGATCATTTTGGGTATGGGATTCCTAATTTTCAAAATGTATATACCACTGCTAAAATTGATGATAATACTGCTCTAGAACAATTGCTTATTTTTCCTAATCCAATAACCGATATTTTGTATATTTCTAGCTTGAATAACAAGGAAATTAAAACAATTTTATTGTATAACAATATTGGAA
The DNA here is from genome assembly GCA_947311745.1 of uncultured Flavobacteriaceae bacterium. GTDB lineage: Bacteria > Bacteroidota > Bacteroidia > Flavobacteriales > Flavobacteriaceae > S010-17. The sequence continues at coordinate 9,315 of CAMZLT010000154.1, forward strand.
GTTTAATTTTAAATAAAAACATTCAAAACACTGGTTTAGAATATATTAATACTAAAAATATAAATACAGGATTATATTATGCTAAAGTTGTATTTGCCGATAATTCTTTTGCAATTAAAAAAATAGTTAAACAATAAAAAAACAATAATTTTGAATACTAAAATAACAGAACTTTTCGGAATAAAATATCCTTTAATTCAAGCTGGAATGGTCTGGGTTAGTGGTTATAAATTGGCATCTACTGTTAGTAATGCAGGAGGGTTGGGAATTATCGGAGCAGGTTCTATGTATCCGAATGTTTTATTAGAGCATATTAAAAAATGTAAACAAGCAACAGATAAGCCTTTTGCCGTTAATATTCCGTTATTTTATCCTGATTTAGATGAAATTATAAAAATTGTTATTGAAGAAAAAGTAAAAATTGTATTTACTTCAGCTGGAAATCCTAAATTATACACCAAACTTTTACAAGAAAACGAAATTAAAGTTGTACACGTTGTTAGCAGTGTAAAATTTGCTTTAAAATCACAAGAAGCTGGTGTGGATGCAGTTGTAGCAGAAGGTTTTGAAGCAGGAGGGCACAATGGGCGAGAAGAAACAACTACTTTGACTTTAATACCAATGGTAAAAAAAGAAATTGATATTCCACTTATTGCAGCAGGAGGAATTGCAACTGGTCGTGGTATGTTAGCTGCACGAATTTTAGGAGCAGATGCTGTGCAAATTGGAAGTAGATTTGTAACTAGTTTTGAGTCCTCTGCTCATGATAATTTTAAGCAAGAAATTCTTAAAGCTAAAGATGGAGATACCATTTTAACACTTAAAGAATTAATTCCTGCAAGATTACTTAAAAATAAGTTTTACAGAGATTTAGAAAATTTATATAAAGAAAAAGCAAGTGTAGAGGATATTAAAAATCACTTAGGCAGAGCAAGGGCAAAATTAGGAATGTTTCAAGGAGATTTAGAGGAAGGTGAATTAGAAATCGGACAAATTGCTGGTTTGATTGACGAAATAAAATCTGCAAAAGATATTGTTGACGAAATAGTTTCTGAATATAATTTTGCATTAAACGAATTTTCGGCATTAAAATTGTAGAAAATAAAGTAATTTTAATAAGATTAACAACAAAAGATATGAAAAAGAAATACATTTTAATCGGAATATTATTTATAAGTCTAACCGTGTTTTCGCAAAAATTAGCAAAAGTAAAAGGAAGTAAAAACGTTATTTTATCCGAAAGAGTATTTGATTCAATAAATAGTTTGGAGATTTATAAAAATTTAAAAATAAACATTATAAAAAGCGAAGAAAACAAATTGGTAATTTTTGCAGATGATAATTTACATGATATTGTACTAACCGATTTGAATAACGGAAAATTAGATATTGACCTTAGCAATAGAATTTCGAGTAAAAAGAAATTTGAAATTACTCTATATTTAGCAACGGTTGAAAATATTACTCTTAATGATAACGCTGAATTAACCAATACTGAGTATCTTAAAAATACAGCAATATCGGTTGTTTTAAACGATAAATCGGAAGCAAACTTAATGTTGGAAGCCAAAAATATTACCATAGAAGCTAATAATCACGCAAAAGCAGAGTTGGTTTTAAAAGCAGATACTTTAAAAACGAACTTACAAGAAACAGCAAAAATTAAGGCAACTATTTCTTGCGATTTATTTATTGTAAATACCAATCAAAAAAGTAGTTTAACTCCGTTAGGAAAAGTTGAGAAAATGCTAATTACAGCAAAAAATTCAACAAAAGTAAAAGCGACAAACCTTAAAGTAGATACAGCGGAATTAGTTGCCGAAAATTCGGCAAGTATATATATCAATGTAAATAAGAATTTAAGCATTGAAGCAGAAGGGAAATCCAAGACGTATATTTATGGTAATGCAAAAATTGATTTGGTGTCATTTAAAAATACCGCAAGTTTATTAAAGAAAGAGTAATAATAGCTTGAATTTACAAAACAATTTAATATATTTTTTGCATAAGCTTATTACCCCACAAAATTCATCACTATATTATTATTTAGTTAAAGTGCAGTAAGCCAAATTATTAAAATACTTATTTTACAATTTAATAATACCCAAATTTGAGAGAATTTGAAATTATCTTTATTCATCTGCTACATTTCAAAACCCTTGAAATACTAAGGCATTCCTTCGGCTTTTAAAATTTCACATCTAAACAA
>CAMZLT010000155.1 GCA_947311745.1 uncultured Flavobacteriaceae bacterium
ATTAATAAAGATACTAGTCATTTTAGAGTTTTAAATCTTGTTGGAAATCCAATGAACGAAGCACGAACATCGTATTTTCACAATTCATTAGGTGGTTATCACGCAGCAAAACCTCGTAGGTATCAAGAGTTATTTGAATACCAAATTGCAAAGATGAATGAGGAAACTTTAAATATGCTTAACACCAAATACATTATTTTTCAAGATAAAGAAGGAAATACTACTTACGAAAAAAACACAAATGCAAACGGAAATGCATGGTTTGTAAATAGCGTTTATGTTGCAGAATCCGCAGATGATGTAATAAAAATATTAGACACTTTGCCAACTAAAAAAGCTGCTGTTTTAAGTAAAGTTGCTTTACAAAAAAAGATAAAACACGCATTACCTAAAGCAACTTACGAAAAAGATTCTACAGCAATCATAAAATTAACGGATAAAAAAATTAATGAATTTACGTATCAAAGTTTTTCTAGTAAACCACAATTTGCAGTATTTTCCGAAATGTTTTTTAACGATTGGGAAGCTAAAATTGACGGAAAACAAGTTCCGATTTATCGTGTAAATTATGTATTACGTGCTTTAGAAATCCCGAAAGGAAAACATAGTATTGTCTTTACTTTTGTACCACATGTAGTCAAAACAGGAAACACTATTGTATTAATTTCGTACGCATTATTTTTTATAATTGTAGTTGGTTGGTGGTTTTTTAGTAGGAAAAAAAGCAATTTATAAAATAAATTATACTAGTTTGATTTCAAATGATGTGTACTAAATTTTAAATTAGATGAAATTTAAAAATCTTGCCTAATTTTTATTAAAAATACTTTTACTTTTATAATTTTAGATATAATACCATTATGATATATAAAATAATTCATATCTATTTAGAAATTTAAGACCTCTATTTTTTTATTTTATTTTTATAAAAATGAAACAACCACTTGATTTACAAATATTTATTTAATTGTAAAAGTACCAACTAAAGTTATAAAAGAAAAAAGACTGTAAAAATACAGCCTCTTATACATTTCTATAATTTAAATCCAAAAAAAATACTCACTTTAATAAACTATATGTATCATTCTAATGTGTAAGATTAATTTATTAATATGATGTGTTTAGGTTTTATATGTATTTACCTTTTCACAACAAAAATCTTTTATGGTTTTTTAAAAGAATAATATTTAGAATGTTTTATCGTAAGAACCATCCTTTGGCTGTAAATCTCCAATTAAAATTCTAATAAAGTCTATTAAAACCCAAACACCAAGTCCTCCAAGAGTGAAAATTTGAACTATTCCTTGCCAAGTGTATCCTAAATAGAAACGGTGAATACCAATAGCACCTACAAAAAAGCAGAGCAAAGCTGCTACGATTTGGCTTTTTCCAGAATTTGTAGTAGCAACATTTACTGCATAAGTTTCCGTTGTTTTATCTTCTTTTTTTAATTCACTACTAGTTTCAGTGTTAGAAACTTTTTTCACAGGAAACGAAGCATAAGAATTGAAAGCAAAAGTTAAAAAAAATAAAATTACTAAACTAAATGATAATTGTTTTTTCATATATAAAAATTTTTGGTTAATATTGCCACAAATATATATAAATTGGATAATAAAACTTATTTATTCCTTACTTTTTTTTTATCTTTTTTCATTTGTAGTGGTCAAATTGAAAAAAATAAACAATACGATTATGATTATATTGGCAATCTAACTATTTTAGATACTATTCTGTTAACATATCGAGTAAAATTTGATATTGTAAAAACAAAAATTACAGGAGTTTCATACACAGATATAGGTGGATTAGATGAAACAAAATCTAAAATAGTTGGTACATATAATTATGAAAATAATGAAATGATATTTGAGGAAAGTGAAATTTTATATACCAAATCCATTTTTAGTGAAGCTGATTTTTGTTTTATATATGGAAAAGGGAAGTTGTTTTTAAAGAAAAATAAATCTATTTTAAAAGGTAATTTTGTAGGTCGTTTAAAAAATAAAGAAAATTGTGTAGATGGAAAATTCTATTTGATTGGTATAAAATCTGTAGAAAAGAAAATAGAAAAATTAACTAAAAGGGTAAAAAAAATCTCTAAATTTAAAAAATTAGATCAAAAATCTAAAGAATTATTTAAAAAAGAATCTCTAATGGAACATTTCAAACCAAGTGTTTTAAAAAGTGAAGAAAATTTATCTGTTTTTTGGAAAGGTAAAAATGCTAAAATTGAAATTTGGGATAATCAAACAGAAGATGGAGATATTATTTCGATTATTCATAACGGAAAAAATATATTAACAGATTACGAGATAAAAAAAAGAAAAAAAACTATTATTTTAAATTTAATCAAAGGTAAAAATAAAATAATTGTTATTGCAAAAAACGAGGGTCTTGTAGCACCTAATACCGCTACAATTAATTTACTCGATAAAAACAAAGTTCTAAATATTACAACAGAATTGAATTTAAATAAAAAAACATCAATTACATTAATAGTTAATTAATTTTATACCTCACAATGGTATTACAAATAAACTTTTAAAACCTATAAGTAACTCCTGTAAACCAATTTCCTTTTGGCATTGGCACATTATCTTTTTCGGAAAATTTGGTATTAAAAACATTATTTACTACAACAAAAATTTTAAATGATTTATAATTACCTGCTATTTTAAAATCTAGTAATTGATAGGTGTCTAATGGTCTTTCTATATATCTATAACTTATAGTTTGTGTAATATTTTTAAAAAATTGACTTTGATATTCTGCTGTAAAATGGTGTTTTATAGAAGTATTTATCAAATATCTAGAACTATAAACCTCTATATCCTTATAATCATCATCTAGTAAAGTATATCCTAATTTTAAACTTTGATTATGATTAGCAACTTTAAAATTTTGTTGTATGTTTATTTCAATTCCGTTAGTGGTTATTCTACGTAAATTAGTTGCTAAATAAAACGGACTACTAGCTGTTTCTTTAACATAATCAATTAAATTTTTAGCATTTCTACTAAAAATAGCAGTTTCTAAATTAAAATTTTTCTTTCTAAATTTCAAACCTATTTCTTGTGCAAATGCTTCTTCTGGTTTTAAATTTTCATTACCTGATAAAAAATTAGAGATATTTATGTACATTTCTGTATAAGATGGAATTCGATACGAAGTTCCAAAATTCCAATACAATTTTAAATTATCTGTTGCTTGGTAACCTACATCCATCCCTGGGAATAGTTTACTATCAAAATCTGAAAAATAAGTAATAGAAACCCCTGGTGTAACATCTAATTTCCCATCGGCAAAAGTAAAACGATGTTCTAAAAATCCATTTGCTAAAAAACGTTCTTGATTACCTAAATTATTACTCGAAAGAGTAACTTGTGCAACTTCAAAACCAACGCCTGTAATTCCCATTTTAGAGGTATATGCTGTATTTAATAGCATTCCCATTTTATTAGAAATATTAAAATTTCTTGAAAAACTAGGGTCTTCGCGTTTTAACAAAAACATATCTTGGTTTCGTTTCCAGAAAATTTTTGGTTTAAACGTTAAATTATTTTTCGTGATTTTTGTAGATACACCTACAAGGCTGGTTTGTGTTTCTTCGTATTCGTTAAAAACAGGCGTGTTGGTATAAAAATTATTTGCACCGAATTTTCTTTCGGCAAAAGTTGCAAGTAACGTAATTGGTATTTTGGTTTCAAAAGTACTTTTTAAGAAATAATTTTGATTTTTAAAATCGGTATTTTCACGATAACCATCCGATATATTGTTTGAAAACTGAATTATATGATGTGAATTTTTCATTTTCTTTGAAGCAGAAACACTTCCATTTATATGGTTATACGAACCATAATTCATGTTAAGATTTACAGCATCTTTTTTTGTTTTTTTAGTTACAATATTTATTGCTCCAGAAAAAGCATTTTGTCCAAAAATACGAGCTGCAGGTCCTTTTATTATTTCAATTCGTTCTATGTTTTCTAACGGAATCATACTATTTAAAGCATGATGCCCAGTTTGTGGATCTTCTACTTTAATACCATCTATTAAAATTAATGTTTGTTCAAAATTCCCACCACGAATATAAATATCGGCTTGCATACCAGCAACACCTCTTCTGCGAATATCAATTCCAGAAATATTTTGTAGTAAGTCGTTTACATTAGTTGCAGTACTGTTTTGTATATCTAAATTAGATACTACAGTAATGGTTCTTGAATTTTTTAAAAAAGGTAAATCAATCCTACTAGAGGTGATTAAAACCGAATCTAATTGTTCCGCTTTTTTCTTTTGAGCTAACAACAAAAATGGTACTATAATTATAATAAGTGCAATTATATTTTTATTCATCTTTTTTATTTTTAGTTTGCCGCAAATCTATACTTATTTGTATTAATTCTAAATAAAAAAATGACAATTTATTTGCGAAAAATATTAATTATTAATGTAGTTTTGTTCTTTAATCAGTCGCTATTATGAAAACTAAAAATCTAGTACTTTTATTTATACTATTCTCTTTTGGAACTATTTTTTCACAAGGAAAACAAAATCAAGAACTTATTGATAAAGCTTTACAGACCGAAAATTTAGAAAATCAATTTACTATATTATTGGATAAATCGCCAAATTTTCAACAGTTTAAAAATATAAAGCAAGTAAACTTAAATAAGTATAAAAAGAATTTTAAAGATTCTTTAAAGGCAATTTCAATGAAATTTAGCAATGCATATGCTAAAATAGCTACTCAACAGCAAAAAATTGATAAATTAAAACAAGAAATTGACAAATTAAATAACCATGTTTCGAATATATCAAAAGATAAAGATTCTATTTCGTTTTTTGGCACACGAGTAAGCAAAGCTACTTATAACACTATTTTATGGTCTTTAATTTTGGGTTTGTTGGCTACTACTTTACTGTTATTGTTTAAATTCAGAAGTAGTAATTCTGTAACGAAAGAAGCTAAAAAATCACTTTTAGATTTAGAGGAGGAGTTTGAACAACACCGTAAAAAAGCCTTAGAACGCGAACAAGTTTTGCGTAGAAAATTACAAGACGAAATTAACAAGCAACGCTAATAATACCATTTTTAGGTATAAAAAACCCTTTTTATTTTTAATAAAAAGGGTTTTTTATAAACTTATTCAAAATAATTAAAACTACGTTTAGGGTCTAATTGTAATATGGTTTCATAAATCAATTTTATTACATTTTCTACATCTTCTTTATGTACCATTTCTACCGTAGTATGCATGTATCGCAATGCCAATGATATCAAAGCACTAGGTACACCTCCGTTTGAATATGCAAAAGCATCGGTATCGGTTCCTGTCGCTCTAGATGAGGCATTTCGCTGAATTTTTATATTATTTTTTTCGGCAGTATCTTCAATTAAATTTCGCAATCTATTATGTACCGCAGGAGCGTAACCAATAACAGGACCATCACCAGATTTAGTTTCGCCTTGTGTTTTTTTATCAATCATCGGTGTGGTTGTATCATGACAAACATCGGTAATTATTGCAATATCTGGCTTGATCGTTTCGGTAATCATTTGTGCACCACGTAAACCGATTTCCTCTTGTACAGAATTGACAATATACAGTCCAAAAGGAAGTTTCTTTTTATTTTCTTTTAACAATCTAGCAACTTCGGCAATCATAAAACCACCCATTCTATTATCAATTGCTCTACATACAAAGTGATTTTCGTTTAAAATCATAAACTCATCAGGATACGTAATTACACAGCCAACCGTAACACCTAATTTGGTCACCTCTTCTTTACTTCGGCAACCAACATCGATAAAAATATTATCTAATTTTGGTGCTTTTTCCGAAGTTCCTTTTCTAGTGTGAATTGCAGGCCAGCCAAAAACACCTTTGATTATTTCTCCTTTTCTAGTATGGATATTTACCCTTTTGGAAGGTGCTATCTGATGATCCGAACCTCCATTTCTAATAACATATATAAATCCATCATCACTTATATAATTAACATACCACGAAATTTCATCGGCATGCCCTTCGATTACCACTTTAAATTTTGCATCTGGATTAATTACACCAACTGCTGTTCCATAATTATCGGTAAAAAAAGAATCTACATATGGTTTTAAATATGCCATCCATATTTTTTGTCCTTCGGTTTCATAACCTGTTGGCGATGCATTATTAAGGTATTTTTCTAAAAAATGCATTGATTTTTTAGTAAGAATTTCTGATTTGCTCATTTTTATAAAATTTATTGTTTCAAAAGTAGCAAAATTTAATCTAATAATCTATTTTTGGAACGATTTTAGTGCCTCTTATTTAGAATGAAAAATATTTTATACATCGTATTTATTTTTAGTTTTTTTTCGTTGTTTTCGCAACGAAAAAATAAAGAAATAATTATTGACGATAAAGTATTGATTGAAGGCGATACTATTGAATTTAATTTAGACGAAGTAAAAGTATTTAACAAACTAAAATTTAAAGACTCTAAAGAGCGAAGGTACTATTATTGGTATCGTAAAAAAGTACACAAAGCCTATCCTTATGCAAAACAAACAGCAACGATTTTAAAAGAAATTGACGAAAATTTAAAAAAACTAAAATCTAAACGAAAAAAAAGAAAGTACATTAGAAAGGCTCAAAAATATTTAAATGAGGAATTTAAAGGACAATTAAAAAAATTAACTAGAACGGAAGGTAAAATTTTAATTCGCTTAATCCATAGACAAACTGGCGAAACAGTTTTTAGTTTAATAAAAAAATATCGTTCTGGTTGGAAAGCTTTTTGGTATGATACTACCGCAAAAGTATTCAAATTATCTTTAAAAAAAGAATACCATCCAGAATCTAAAGCACTTGATTTTTTGGTGGAAGATATTTTACAACGAGCATTTGTTATAGAATCCCTACAAAAACAAGATAGTAAATTTAAAATTGACTATCTACAATTAAGTGCAAAATGGAAAAATATAGATATTATCAAAGAAATTGATAATAGGTAATTTTAATAAAATAAAAACCGTTTTACATAAAGTAAAACGGTTCCGTTGAATTAATTTAAGGGAACTAAATTAATTAATCGATACAAGCAACATCGTCTTGTGTTTGTTCTATAGTGTCTAATTTACCATAAGCACAACTACTCTTTTTAGATCTACAAGATCCTAACCCTACAATTACTAACACAAAAACTGCTACTACTATTACTTTTTTTAACATAACCTATTTATTATTATATTATTGATGTTTATTTTTGAGACTTCAAATATATTATTTTTTATCCATTCACAAACATTAAACGTAAAAATACTTTAAAATATTGTATAAAACACTCAAGTTTTAACATAAAATCCATTATTGAATACAAAATATCCCAATAATTCATTTTATTTGAGATGGATTAACTATAATTTATTACTTTTGAAAAATATAATACGACTATGCAGTTTAAATATCCTGAATTACTTTACGCTTTATTTTTACTTGTAATTCCTATTATTATTCATTTATTTCAATTACGGAAATTTGAAAAAATTGCATTTACCAATGTTAAATTTCTTAAAAAAATTGAATTACAAACACGAAAAAGCTCCAAATTAAAAAAGTTTGTGTTGTTAATAACACGATTGCTGTTATTTACCTTTTTAATACTTGCATTTGCACAACCTTTTTTTAGTAAATCAAAAAAGAATAAAAAACAACAAACAATTGTATATTTAGACAACTCGTTAAGCATGCAA
>CAMZLT010000156.1 GCA_947311745.1 uncultured Flavobacteriaceae bacterium
AAAACCTTGGCAAAGACAAAAAGAGTAACACCTTTAATGAAACAATACAACGCTATTAAAGTAAAATATCCTGATGCGATGTTACTTTTTAGAGTTGGAGATTTTTACGAAACTTTTGGTGAAGACGCAATAAAAGCTGCACGAATTTTAAACATTACACTAACCAAACGTGGTGCAGGATCGGATACCGAAACAGCTTTGGCTGGTTTCCCGCATCATTCCATAAATACCTATTTACCAAAATTAGTTAAAGCAGGACTTCGCGTTGCTATTTGCGATCAATTAGAAGATCCTAAAATGACAAAAACCATTGTAAAACGTGGTGTAACCGAAGTTATAACACCTGGAGTTGCATTAAATGATGATGTTTTAGAAACCAAAACTAATAATTTTTTAGCAGCAATTCACTTTCCTAAAAAGAAAAGTAAACCTATCGGAATTAGTTTTTTAGATGTTTCAACAGGCGAATTTTTAACCTCGCAAGGTAAAGCAGAGTATATCGATAAATTACTCCAAAATTTTAAACCAAGCGAAATTCTTGTTCAAAAACAATATAAACAAGAATTCAAATCCGTTTTTGGTGAAAGTTTCCAAACCTTTTTTTTAGAAGACTGGGTTTTTAACATAGATTACGCAACTGAAAGTCTGCAAAACCATTTTAAAATAAAATCTTTTAAAGGTTTTGGTATTGATGAATTAGAAAGCGGTATAATAGCTAGTGGAACCATTTTGTTTTATCTTGGTGAAACCCAACACAAACAACTTGCACATATTACAAACATTACCAGAATTGCCGAAGATAATTATGTTTGGATGGATAAATTTACTATCCGAAATTTAGAATTATATTACGCAAATTCTATTGAAGCAGTTACACTTTTAGATATTATTGACCATACCGTTTCGCCAATGGGAGGGCGATTATTAAAAAGATGGTTAGCACTTCCTTTAAAAAATATTGAACAAATAAATGATAGAAATACGGTTGTAAAATACCTTATCGATACACCTAAATTTCACGAATTATTAAATTATCAAATAAAACAAATTAGCGATTTAGAACGCCTTATTTCTAAATTAGCAACAGGTAAAATTAATCCTAGAGAGGTAGTTTTACTTAAAGATTCCTTAAAAGCAATACTGCCAATTAAAGAAAATGCCGAAAAAAGCAAAAATACTTCCGTTAAGGAAATTGGAACAAATTTACATCTTTGTAATACTATAATAACCGAAATTTCGCGTGTTTTAATTGCCGATTCTCCTGTACACATTAGTAAAGGTAACGCTATTGCGGAAGGTGTTTCTAAAGAATTAGACGATTTGCGTGCTATTCAAACTTCAGGTAAAGATTACCTAAATGCAATGTTACAACGCGAAAGTGAACGCACAAAAATTCCGTCTTTAAAAATTGCCTTTAATAACGTTTTTGGCTATTATATCGAAGTGAGAAACACACATAAAGACAAAGTTCCTGAAGGATGGACAAGAAAACAAACCTTAGTAAATGCCGAACGATATATTACCGAGGAATTAAAAGAATACGAAACTAAAATTTTAGGTGCAGAAGAAAAAATTGCCATTCTTGAAAAAGAACTGTACGAACAATTATTGTTATTTATCCTTCCGTTTTTGCAAAAAATACAGCAAAATGCACAAAATATTGCAAAATTAGATTGCCTTTTAAGTTTTGCAAGTACTGCAATAAAAAATAATTATACTAAACCAATTATAGATGATTCTACAAGTATAGAAATTAAAAACGGAAGACACCCTGTTATTGAAAAACAATTGCCAATTGGCGAAGAATATATTGCTAACGATATTGTTTTAAACCAAAATCAGCAACAAATAATTATGATTACTGGTCCGAATATGAGTGGTAAATCTGCCATTTTACGACAAACAGCCTTAATTGTTTTGTTAGCTCAAATGGGAAGTTATGTTCCTGCACAACATGCAAAAATTGGTATGGTTGATAAGATTTTTACTAGAGTTGGTGCTAGTGATAACATAAGTATGGGAGAGTCTACCTTTATGGTTGAAATGAACGAAACAGCAAGTATTTTAAATAATTTATCTAACAGAAGTTTAATTTTATTAGACGAAATAGGTAGAGGTACAAGTACCTATGATGGAATTTCAATAGCTTGGGCAATTGCCGAATATCTACACGAACATCCAACAAAAGCAAAAACCTTATTTGCCACACATTATCACGAATTAAATGATATGCAAGAAACTTTTGAACGCATAAAAAACTATAATGTTTCGGTAAAAGAATTAAAAGATACAGTTATTTTCTTACGTAAATTAGTTGCAGGAGGAAGTGAGCATAGTTTTGGTATTCATGTAGCAAAATTAGCAGGAATGCCAAATGCAGTAATACACAAAGCAAATAAGATTTTAAAACGATTAGAAAAAAGCCATGCATCGGAAGATATTAAAGAAAAATTAAAAAAAGAAGTAGAACAAGATGTACAACTTAGTTTTTTTAAGTTAGACGATCCGCTTTTAGAAGAAATTAAAGAGGAATTAATATCGGTAAATATCGATACTCTTACGCCAATTGAAGCCTTAATGAAACTAAACGAAATAAAACGAATGTTAGGTAAATAGAACTATCATTTATATCAAATAAATAGCTATTAATCTAAATTTTCTGAAGGAGTATTTTTTCTAGTTCCTCATATTCAAAAAAACCTTCATGTCTAAAGTATTCTTTACCATTTTTATCTAAAAAAACTTGTGTAGGAATGATATCTACTTTATAGTCATCAGCAAAATGTTCGTCCTCTTTTGTCCAAACATCATAAAAAATTACGTTTACTTTTTTAGGATATTTTTTTTCTACTTTTTTCATAACCGTTTGCATTTTTTGACAAGGTATGCATCGTACGGATCCCAATTCGATAAATGTAATTTTTGGTGTAATAGCTTGTTCTTTTTTACAAGATGAAAGAATAACAAGTGAGTATAAAATAATAAATAAATTGTTGATTTTCATAATATTAAATGTTTAAAAAAAAGAATATTTTAAGATAATAAATTCCTGTTACTATAAATACGACACCTGCAATTTTACGCATTATTTTTTCTGTTTTATGTATTTTATTATAAAAAACAGAAATTTTTCCTGCCGTAAAAGCTAATAAATAAGTAAAAATTAACACAGGTAAACCTGTTGCAAAAGCAAAAATAATTGGTAAATATAAGCCTTTTGCATTAGAAATAGTCATAGGTATTAGCATACCAAAGTACAAAGCACCACTGTATGGACAAAATGCTAGAGCCATTACAATTCCTATTAAAAAAGAGCCTAAAAGTCCTTTATTTCGAAATTTTTCGGTAAATTTTTCTTGAAAATTAGATTTTCCTAAGAAGTTAAATTGAATGATATTTAGCATAATTAATCCTATAATCACTAATAAAGGACCTAAAAATTTTTCTCCATTTTGTTGAAATAATTTTGAAATCTGAAATTTACTTGCTCCAAAATAAATTACAATTCCGATAGTTGTGTAGCTAAACGCTCTACCTAATGAGTAAATAATTCCGCTTAAAAATACCATTTTTTTGTTCGAAATATTTTTAGAAATATATGCTGTTGCAGTAATATTTGTTGCTAACGGGCACGGACTAATTGCAGTCATTAAGCCTAATATAAATGCCGATAAAACAGGTAAATTATAGTTTTCTAAAAGTGCTTGTAGGTAATCCATTAGATGTCTTTTAAAGCGTTTTCAATTTTTTCTTTTAATTCTTGCTGAAAAATAGCATCTTTACTTCCTTTTAGGAAAGAAAAATCGGTTAAATCTACATGTGTTTCCTTTCCGTCTTTAATAATATTTAAAAATAAAGCTGTGCCAACTGCTTGATATACATCGGCAATTTGAGTGTTTTTACTATCCGAAACGTCAATAGTTTTAAAGACTAATTTATTCTTTACGACATAGTCTTTTAGTAAGGTATTTACTACATATTTTGTGTTTCGTTCAATATCGATGCAGGTAACACAACGTCGCTTTCCGTAAAAATCCAACACTTCAACCATATTTGGTTTATCGGTTAGGTATACTTTTTTTTTAGTGTCGGTTGGTTTGTTACAAGCAACAAAAAACAAGGCAATTAAAATTATTTTTTTCATTGATGATAGGTTTAAAAAATTAGATTAAATAAAAATCCCGAAAACATAATACACAGCGAAACTACGCCAAAAAATATGGCTATTAGCTTAAAAGTCATTACTTTTTTTAAAAGCATTGCTTCAGGAAATGACAAACCAACTACAGCCATCATAAAAGCGATTGCTGTTCCTAACGGAATACCTTTGTTTACCAAAACTTGTACAACAGGTAAAATTCCAGAAGCATTTGCATACATTGGTACGCCTAAAATAGTTGCAAGTGGTACTGCAAAGATGTTTTCTTTTCCCATATATTTGGCAAAAAAACCTTCAGGTACATAACCATGCATTAATCCTCCGATTGCAATTCCTATTAATAAATACGGAATAATTCCCTTTAAAATTTTACCAACTTCTGCTAAAATAACAGGCAATCTTTCTTTAAAGTTTTGCTTTTCTAAAATGAATTTATTTTGCTCTTTTTCAGAGTTTTCCAAAATTTGTTTAACCCAAGGAGTTAAGTGTTTTTCTAATTTTAATTTTTGTAAAATCATTCCAGAAATTGAACCAAGTAAAATTCCGCTAATTACATAAATAGTAGTTATTTTAACACCAAAAAGACTTAAAAATAACCCTATTGCTACTTCATTTACTAATGGCGATGTAATTAAAAAGGCAAAAGTTACACCAAGCGGAATCCCACCTTTTACAAATCCGATAAATAGTGGTACGGATGAGCATGAACAAAATGGTGTAACGACTCCAAATAACGAAGCAGTTAAATATTCAAAACCGTATAATTTTTTACGCGATAAATAATTTCGTACTTTTTCTACAGGAAAGTAACTGTTTACAATTCCCATAAAAAAGATAACAAAAACTAATAGTAGCAAAATTTTTATACTATCGTAAATAAAAAAATGCAATGCTTCGGCAAAATGCGAAGTAGTATCTAATTTAAAAATGCTAAATACCAACCAGTTGGCAAGTTTTTCAATCCAATTGAACATTTTGATTAAAATTTAGGAATTATTTTTAAAAAAGGTAGAAAATTTTGAGTTGATTTGATCTCGTATTTTTCTAAATTCGTTTAATGTTTCTGTTTCATTTCCAACAAAAGCATCAGGATCGTTAAAACCAATATGCATTTTATTTTGTACGTTTCCTGTAAAAACTGGACAGTTTTCTTGTGCATCGCTACAAACTGTAATCACATAATCGAACGCTTTTTCAGAAAATAAACAAACATTTTTTGGTTTATAGTTAGAAATATCCAACCCAAGTTCATCCATTACCTTGATTGCTAATGGGTGAACTTGGGTTGTTGGTTTTGTTCCTGCAGAAAAAACGTTAAACTTTGGATGTTGAAATTTTATTAGTGCTTCAGCCATTTGACTACGACACGAATTTCCTGTACAAAGAATTAAAATTTTCATTTTAACAGCAACTTGTTGATCCTTCAGAACTACAACAAG